>UQYK01000035.1 GCA_900545285.1 uncultured Ruminococcus sp. | reverse complement strand
GAGTGGCTTTATGTGTCATTCTTTTTTTGTGTTGCACTTATATTGTAAATCTATCTTTCATAAAAACCGCTCCTTTCCATTGCGAGGGGGTATTTTTTCTATCTATAAGGGAAACAATTCAGAGGGGCGAAATGTTGCACGAGAGAGGGATTTTTTCAAATTCGGCAGTTTTCACAAAAAGCGCAGGCTATTTTTGACACAAAAAAGCGGATGCCCGCAAATTCCAGCTTGTGTGGAACCGCAGGCATCCGCGAAACAAAGATGCGAAAAGATGTTCTAATCAAAAATCAGGTTGCGTTCAGATTAGGTATTCGGACGGCGTCCGATATACAGATCATACCGGCCTTCTGTGGGGAAGAAGCCCTGGTCAACAAATGCATAAGAATATGCACACAGCAGTGCGAAAGAATCATTTATATCTACTACGCCGTCAGCATTTGCATCCAGCAGGTTGAAGGTAACCTGGTCGATCTGGCATTCCTGCCGCATGTCGTCTGTTACATTGTCCAGCATATCCTCAAAAATGCCGTCCACTGTGGGATGCCCCCACGGGTTCAGGTTGTCGATATCCTTCTGAACAACTTCAACTGGCTGTCCTGCCATAGCAACGCCGTAATAAAACAGTGCAAATTGTGCACCCAGAAGAGCACCGCCATAGTTACCTTCATAATTTACATGTTTAATATCACCGATCTGATAAACTTCACTGGCGTGAATCTGGTCGGCATCTGCCTGATCTACCACGCCGTCCTGGTTAATGTCTGCCCGTGCGGCCTGTTCTGTGGTCAGGTCGAAGGAATCCTCATAGAGACTCCGGGATACCAGGGCAGAATCGTGTCCGGTAATTACGCCGTCTCCGTCAACATCTCCCAGCATAGCGGTATCTGCGGCATTTACAGAGAGTATCGGCAGAGCAGAAAAAGCCATCACTGCGGCAAGAATACTTGCAATTGTCCGTTTTGTTTTCATAAAAATTGCCTCCTTACATATGTTTTGCATGATTGAAGTCAGGCTTCAATCACTTTTATCATTTTAGAACCGATCAATGTATTGTGGTGTGCGTCACCAACGTTGGCTTCTGAATAGTAGGTCAGACAAATTAGGTAGTTGGACGGCATCCCATATACAGATCATACCGGCCTTCTGTGGAAAAGAAACCTTGTGCAGCCATTTCATAAGAATATGCGCAAAGCAGTGCGAAAGAATCACTTATGTCTACTACGCCGTCAGCATTTGCATCCAGCAGGTTGAAAGTAACCTGGTCGATCTGGCATTCCTGCCGCATATCGTCTGTTACATTGTCCAGCATATCCTCAAAAACGCCTTCCACTGTGGGATGAGTCCACGAGTGCAGATTGTCGAGGTCTTTCTGAACAACTTCTACCGGCTGGCCTGCCATAGAAACACCGTAATAGAACAGCGCAAATTCTGCACCCCGAAGAGCGCCGCCATGGTAACCTTCATAATTTACATGTTCAATATCACCGATCTGATAAACTTCACTGGCATGAATCTGGTCGGCATCTGCCTGATCTACCACGCCGTCCTGGTTAATGTCTGCCCGTGCGGCCTGTTCTGTGGTCAGGTCGAAGGAATCCTCATAGAGACTCCGGGATACCAGGGCAGAATCGTGTCCGGTAATTACGCCGTCTCCGTCAACATCTCCCAGCATAGCGGTATCTGCGGCATTTACAGAGAGTATCGGCAGAGCAGAAAAAGCCATCACTGCGGCAAGAATACTTGCAATTGTCCGTTTTGTTTTCATAAAAATTGCCTCCTTGTAAAATTGGAAACAGATGCGATCCTTTGCACATCTGTGCCCGAATTGGAACATATTTTGGAAATTTTCCTTATGTTCCATTTTTAGTATAGCATGTTGTTTACAACTTGTCAATATATCGGAGGGGTAAAAGTGCACGAAATTTCGGCTTCAAAATTGTGCGTTTTTCAAAATATACAAAAAGCACATACCAGAAACTTCCAGTACGTGCTTCTCACTTTTTTAAAATTTTACGTTCCCGTAAATACAGCTTAGCCTGCTGCGTTCAGCTTCTTTGCCAGCTGAGACTTCTTGCGGGCAGCTGCATTTTTGTGCATCAGACCCTTTGCGCAAGCCTGGTCTACGCGCTTGATTGCCAGGCGTACTGCTGCTTCCTTATCTGCTGCATTTGCAGCACAAGCAACGTCAGCCTTCTTGATCATGGTCTTCAGGTTGGACTTGCGAGCCTTGTTGGCAGCAGTCTTGGTTGCGATAACTTTTACACGCTTCTTAGCAGAACGAATATTCGGCATAGTCATAATCTCCTTTAAACATCAAAAATATTTGGGCGAAATTTCCTCGGATTACCGGAAATGGATTGTCATACACTACTGGCAGCATTGACACGGTACTGCCCTTCGTGGGGGAAATTCCCTGGCATATGGAACGACCAAATGCGGGGCTGCGTCCGGACAAAATCAGACACAGCGCCATGACTAATCCTCATTATAACACACTCCCCGAAAAATTGCAATAGGTAATTTCGGGAAAGGCGCAGAAATTTTTTCGTGTAAAGCCAGCATATTGCACAAAAACAGGAGGGACTTTCATGAAATCCATACGAACTGACCTTGCGGTAGAACGGACAGCCGGCGCACCGGCGCTGCCGGGAATTACCCAGGAGACACGGGGCACCGCGTTTTCCGTCACGGAAATCCGGATTGCAAACGATATCTGCGGCGCACCCATCGGGAAACCGGCCGGGCGCTATGTTACCCTGGAGGCAGAAGCACTGAACCGAAACCACAGCCGCTATCAGGAGATGGCGGAGGAACTGGCGGAGGAGCTGGGGGCGTTTCTCCCCGGGGAGGGCTGCGTTTTTGTGGCAGGGCTTGGAAACCGTGCGATTACTCCGGATGCCCTGGGGCCTCGTGTGGCAGAAAAAGTGCTGGCCACCCGGCACCTGCAAACGGCGCTTTCCGCGGAAGAGAGGCAGTATCTCCCGGATCTGCGTCCGGTCTGTGTGCTGGCCGGGGGTGTGCTGGGGCAGACGGGCATGGAGTCCGCAGAACTGCTGGAAGCAGTGTGCCGGCAGGTGAAACCGGAGGCCGTGGTGGCAGTGGATGCCCTGGCGTGTGCGGCGCTCTCCCGGCTGGGGACAACCATTCAGATGAGCGACAGCGGCATCTCTCCGGGCAGCGGCGTTGCCAACCACCGGGCGGAGCTTTCGAAGCGGACGCTGGGGGTGCCAGTGGTTGCCCTGGGCGTGCCCACTGTGGTGGATCTCCACACGGCAGTGCAGGAGGTCTACGGCAGGCGCGTTCCGGAAAATCGGCCGAATATGATGGTGACACCGCGGGATGTGGACCGACTCATTGACCACACCGGGGATTTGCTGGCGTGTGCCCTCAACATGGCGCTCCATCCGGGGATGACCTTTGCCCAGGCCGAGGGGTTGGGCTAGGCGGCAGGCCGGTTCTCTTTTTGTGAATATCCACGGAAAAGCAGCTGCTTTCTCGTGCAAAATGAGACTTGCATCCAGCCTTTTTGATATGGTGTAATAAAAAGGTAATTTCTGAAAGCACGTTTGGTGCCGGAATCAGAGCGCACGGGACAAATTATCCCGAAGACCGGCTCTGGGGAAAGATCTGAAAGGAGATGGTGCGATTCATGAAATCATATGCACGGATTGGACTGAGCTGTCTGCTGGCGGCAATGCTGATGTCGCCCCTTATGGCATGCGGCAGCAAGGAAGGGGAGAGCAGCGGCCCGAAAAAAGATATGGCAACCGAAACCCGGGAACAGCTGAAGGAACTGGCAAAATCAGATGAACGACTTACCGGGGATCTGGAGAACAAAACCATTAAATGGATGTCGGACTGGGACATTAACTCAGACGACACCGGAAAAACCACACCGGTTGAACTGGCTGTGTTCCAGGAACGGTACGGCGGAAAGGTGGAATTCCACCAGACTACCTATGCAAACCGGTATGATGATCTGGCCAATGCCATTAACAGTGACGAGGGCATTGACTTTTTCTACGGCGGCAACTGGGATGCCTTCCAGGACATGCTGTCCAGCTTTGTGGACACTTCCAATGAGCACTACGGCATTGACAGTTGGTATTTTGAATCCGGCCTGTCTGCTTCCACCGGCGTGCCCTATGTCGGACTGGAGGACGGCAAGCTGGTCAACAATCTCCGGAATGAGGCCATTGAGGACTATCAGAACTGGATGTATGATCTGTGGCAGTCCGATTACATTGCGCTGGGCGTGGGTGATTACGGCTGGACTTCCAGAGACTATTATATCGGCGAAGGCAAGTTTCTCTTCTACCCCTGCGGTCTGTGGACGCTCAGCTCGGAGAAATCCCAGTGGTCCAAGACATTCGGCGAAGATGTCTTCTTCGTTCCGGTGCCACAGTATGACAAGGCCGATGCCTACTACATCCCCACCAACGTCAACGCGTACTGCTTCGTCAAGGGCGGCCACAATCCGGAAGGCGTAGGCAAATTTATGGACTGCTTCCGGTTCAGCAAGGTCAGCGAAGGCGCACAGCAGATCAGCGATCAGCAGTTCCGGGATGACTATGAGTGGACAGACGAAATGATCGATATGAAGAACAAGATGAACGAAATGGCGCTGGAACATCCAGTATTCGACTACTACAACGGAATTTCTACCGATGTCACCAGTGTGCTGGACAGCAGCGAACACGGCGTGCGCGCGGCTTCCAGAGGTGTGCCGTGGACAGAATCGGTAAACTCCATCTACGATCAGATTCAGAACTACATTGACGAAGTGAACGAAACCCAGACCAGCAATTAAAACGTATTTATAAGGATACAGGCATGCCCTTTCGGACAGATGCAGTGCGTGAAAATCTGCGTTTGTCCGGAAGGGCATGTTCTTTTTTGAAAAAATGTTCTGTTTTTCAGAACTTGGCCTTGACTTTTGCAGAATCAGCTGGTAGAATCCAGGGTGAAAGCAGAAAAACCATGTCGCATTTCGGCGCAGCGCGCGAAAAGCGAATGCCAATGGAAAGGAGTCAGGTCTATGAAACAGATCATCGAAAACTATCGAATGGGACAGGCACAGCTGAAAACACGGGTGGCACAGCTGAAAAACAGCTTGTCCGACCGCACACTTTCTCTGATGGAACGGCAGAATCTGGATCGCAGAAGGCGGCTGCTTCTGGAGGAATACTATGAAATGGAGCACCTGATCCGGACAGTGCTGCCTTATCTGGAAGCGGAAAAGGCGGCGGAAAGCGCAGGTGACAGCATTTGCGGGTAACGGTCAGAGAGGACTGGAAAGCGCTGTTTTTCCCGGAGGATGCTATGGATTCACAAGTGGAACGCCGGGAACGGAGACGCTATGCCAGTCTGCTTGCAAAAAATATCATAGAAAATGAACTTTCTGCAAGACAAAAGCAGATTCTTGTGTTATACTATAAAGAGCAGAAGACGATGCCGGAAATTGCACAGGCGCTGGGGGTCTCGGTTTCATCCGTTTCGCATACCCACCGCCGCGCCTTTGACACCATCCGCAGCCGGCTGTGTGCCTGCAATCTGAAATTTTAGAACCATTTTTACAGGAATCCATGGGCTTTAATGCCCGGAGGTCAAACAGAATTTATGAAAACACCGATTTATGATTTTTTGCTGCAATATACGGAGAAAAAACCAGTCCGCATGCATATGCCCGGACACAAAGGGCGGTTTGGGCCGCCGCTGCTGCAAACGGCGGCAGAACTGGACTTAACGGAAATTCCCGGCGCAGACAGCCTCTTTGAAGCAGACGGCATTATTGCAGAAAGCGAAAAAAATGCTGCCGCCCTCTACGGAACTGCCTATACCTTTTATTCCTGCGCAGGCTCCACCCTGTGCATTCAGACCATGCTTCTGCTGATGAAGCAGGAGGGAAGGGCAGTGATCGCGGCGCGGAATGTGCACCGGGCGTTTCTCAATGCCTGTGTGCTGCTGGATTTGCCGGTGCAGTGGGTATATCCCCGGTCCAGTGACAGCATTCTCTCCGGGGTGTATGCGCCGGAGGACTTTGCCGCAGCGCTGGAACAGCTGCGGCGGCCGGCCTGTATTTACATCACTTCTCCCGACTATCTGGGACACAAGGCAGACATCGGCGCGCTGGCGGAAATCTGCCAGAAATATCACGCAAAGCTGCTGGTAGACAATGCCCACGGTGCCCATCTGGCATTTTTGCCGGAGCACGAACATCCCATTCAGCTGGGGGCAGATTATTGCTGTGACTCTGCCCACAAGATGCTGTCTGGCTTTACGGGAACGGCGTACCTCCACGTGCGCAATGAGCTGGACGCTGCACCGGAACGGGTGCAGGGCGCAATGGCAATGTTTGCTTCTACCAGCCCGTCCTATATCCAGCTGGCCTCGCTGGACTGGTGCAACCGGGAACTGGCTTCACCGCTGTTTCGGGAACAGCTGCTGTCTGTGGCAGACCAGCTTCAGGAATTGAAGTGCATTTTCTCTGACCGCTATCGGTTTGCAGACGGAGACCCGTTTCATTTTACCATTGCGGCGGCGGAGAGCGGCTGTGACGGCCGGGAGCTTTCGCAGTTCCTGGAAAAGCGGGGGATTGTTGCAGAATATGCCGACCCGTACCACGTGGTGCTGTTGTGCTCTGCGGCCACCGACCGGGCAGAAATTCAGGCGCTGGAGCAGGCGCTGGCAGACTTTGTTCCGGAAAAACAGGCGGTGCCGGTGCGGTTTCAGCTGCCCCGGCCGGAAACGGTCTGCGGCATCCGGGAGGCGGCGCTGGCACCGCAGGAGATCATCCCGGTGGAGGCAAGCAGCGGCAGAATCTGTGCCGCAGTAAAGGTGCCCTGTCCGCCGGCTGTTCCCATTGTACTCAGCGGCGAGCGGATTGACAGCGCATGCATTGCCGTGTGCAGGGGCTATGGCATCTCGGAAATCTGCGTGGTGCAGTAACGGCAGAATAACAGGAGAATCAATTGGAAATGATATTTTATGGAAACGAACTGGTGCAGCAGACACTGCGCCAGATGATTCAGCGAAACCGGACGGCGCACGGGTTTTTGTTTTACGGAGATCCGGGGCTGGGGAAAAAGACGCTGGCGCGCCGTACTGCGGCGGCACTTCTGTGCAGCGGCGCGGAAAAGCCCTGTGGTGTGTGTAAATCCTGCCGCATGTTTCAGGACGGCGTGCACCCGGATGTGATCTGCGCGGAAACCAGCGGAAAGCTGGGCGGCTTTTCGGCGGACACGGTGCGGCAGATCTGCACAGATCTGGCAACGCCCCCCAATGAAGGGGATGCGAAGTGCTGCTTTTTCTTCGACTGCGACAAGATGGATCCCCGGTCGCAGAATCTGCTGCTGAAAGCCATTGAGGAACCCCAGGACTATGCCTATTTCTTCTTTACGGCACAGTCGCCGGCGGCGCTTTTGCCTACGGTGCGCTCCCGGATTATCGCGCTCCCTCTGGGGCCGGTGTCAGAGGAGCAGTGCCGCAGCGCCCTGGAAGCAGAGGGCTTTGCGCCGCAGGAAATCCAGGAAGCTGTCGGAGTGTTTCACGGAAATATCGGCAGATGTAAAGATTTTTTGCAGCAGGAGCCAATTCGCACCGTTGCTGCATTGACAAAATCCGCAATCAATAGTATAATAAGTAGGAACGAGTATACGTTTTTACAGGCGGCGGCCGTATTGGGAAAACAGCGGGAGCAGGCACTTTTGTTTCTGACGCTTTTTGACCGTACCATACGGGACGCAATGGCGCGGAAATATGACGCTTCTGCGGCGTGCATCGGATGTGATGCCGAAGGGGCGGCGCGGCTTTCGGAACGGCTTTCTGCTGCCGGCGGACAGGCCATGCACCTGGCTGTGGACAAAGCGTATGCCGCGATTCAGGCAAATGTCAATCTGCCTCTTGCACTGTCAGCACTCTGTGCTTCCTGCATGGATGCCTGCTGATGCGGACGGCGCGCAGAAAGGATTAGGATTCTATGACAGAAATCATCGGCGTCCGCTTTAAGGACGGCGGAAAAATTTATTATTTCTCTCCCGGCGGCAATCAGGTGCACGCAGGAGATCTGGTCATTACGGAAACGGCACGGGGGACGGAATGTGGCGAGGTCGCCATTCCGAACAAGCAGATTCCCAAGACCGAGATCACAGCACCTCTCAAGCCGATTATCCGGGTTGCAACCAAAGACGACCGGCGGATTATGGAACTGAACCGGAAGAAGGAGGCAAAGGCCTTTCAGGTTTGTCAGCAGAAAATCGCTTTTCGGGGACTGAAAATGAATCTGGTGGATGTGGAATGCACCTTTGACAACAGCAAGCTGCTGTTCTACTTTACCGCAGATAACCGGGTGGATTTTCGGGAACTGGTCAAGGATCTGGCGGCGGTGTTCCGCACCCGGATTGAGCTGCGGCAGATCGGTGTCCGGGACAAGGCGAAGATCCTGGGCGGCATCGGCATCTGCGGCAGGGAGTTCTGCTGCAAGGGTCATTTGCAGGACTTTCAGCCGGTTTCTATAAAGATGGCAAAGGAACAGGGGCTGTCGCTCAATCCGGCAAAGATTTCCGGCTGCTGCGGCAGACTGATGTGTTGTCTCAAGTACGAGCAGAATGTCTATGAGGAGCTGCTCCGGATTACACCGAAGATGGGGGCACTGGTCGTGATGAAGGACGGTACCCATGCAAAGGTCTGTGAGACCAATCCGCTTACCGGTGACCTGAAGGTGCTGCCGGATAAGTCAGACGTTCCGGTAAAGACAAACCGCAGTGAAGTGACATTGCTCCGGGACGGAAAAATCAAGGTAAATCAGGCAGAACGGAAGGCACTGAAATCCCTGGAGGATCAGTAAAATCTCTGCCTGCTTCCGGCGAAAAGCCGGCATGCAGCCGCTGTGCTGCGAAAAAACGGGAAAAAGGAATCGGAGGTAAATTATCATGCAACCAACCAAACAGACACCGCGCTCCAGAAACACACATCGCCGGGTACGGTATGACCGTATTCTGGCAGTCCTTGTGATTTTTGTACTGCTGATCGTACTTCTGGTGAAGTGCTGCTCCAGCTGCTCCAGCAAAAAAGCAGGCACCAAGCCCAATGTGGTACAGTCTACGACATCTGCAACAGAAGGCACAACTGAAGAAGCAACGCAGAACTATACCAATACGGTATATCTCAGCCCGTCCAATCAGTCGGACAACCTGTTCCAGGTGGGTGACACCAATGAAGCCGAAGTCTGCCGGATTCTGGCAGACAAGACCGCCGCTATTTTGCAGCAGTCCGGCGTACAGGTCATTGTAGCCGGCGCAGACGACAGCCTCCAGACCAAGGCGGCAATGGGAGACAACGGCCTGGCTGCTTATGTTGCCATCCACACCAACCAGGGTACCGGCGTGGGAACAGACTGCTATTACAACAGCTCTTCCGAGCAGAGTAAGGCACTGGCACAGGCTGTGTATGATCCGGTGGCAAATCTGACACCGACTGCTGACCGGGGTCTGCTGGATGGCTCTCAGAGCGGATCAGACTCCTATCAGTATGAAATCGGCAACAATAAAAGCCCCAGCTGTCTGATTGAGGTGGAATTCCATGACGGTCCCAATGTGGCACAGTGGATTCTGGACAATGAGGACAATATTGCAAGCGCCATTGCAACGGGTATCTGCAATTATCTCCAGGTAACACCGGCCGGCGGCACTGCTGCCGCTGCTGGAACTACAGATATCGCCTCCGGCGCAGACGGCGCTTCTGCCGCAACAACGACAAATGCAGTCCAAAATCAATTATCAGCTGGAAACTGACCGGCTGCTGAAAGCGCTCCCTACAGATCGGGTTCCGGTGCTGTTTCTCCACGCCTGCTGTGCGCCGTGCAGCAGCTATGTGCTGGAATATCTGAGTCAGTATTTTGCGATTACCCTGTTCTTTTATAATCCCAACATTGCGCCGGAGGAGGAGTATCTCCACCGGAAGGCGGAACTGAAACGGCTGGTGCAGACCATGCCTCTTTCGCATCCGGTGACAATTCTGGACGGCGATTATGCGCCGGAACGGTTTTATGCGCTGGCAAAGGGATTGGAGCAGGAGCCGGAACGGGGGGCGCGCTGTCAGAAATGCATCGGGCATCGACTGGAAGAAAGCTTTCGGGCTGCCGCAATGCAGACACCGGCACCGGATTTTGTCTGCACAACGCTGACCATCAGCCCCCATAAAGACGCGGTGTTTATCAACACCAGAGGGGCGGAACTGGCGGAGCAGTACGGCATCCCGTGGCTGCCCACGGACTTCAAGAAAAAGGGCGGCTATCAGCGCTCTATTGCCCTTTCCAGGGAATATGATCTGTACCGGCAGAATTTCTGCGGCTGTGTGTACAGCCGGCTGGAGGCGGAGCGGCGGGAACAACAGCACAATTCCTGACATGTGGACAAGTTCTGTACAAAATCGACAGCGGTTTTCGTGGAAAATGCCTGTTGACAGCTGAAACGGTTTGTGCTATACTGTATGGTATCAAAACGTTGAGGGGAACGGCATCCGCCGACAGAATCTGTTCCAGAGAATCGCTGCCACCGGCTGAGAGCAGCGGTACATGAGGCAGGCGCATGCATACCACTCCCTGAGTCTGCCTAATCCGCAGCGGTTTGTCCCCGTTATCAGACACCACGAGGTGCATTCGGGCATTTTGCCGGGTGCATGAAACAAGGGTGGAACCACGATAGACTTTTCATCGTCCCTTGCACAGTCTCTTACTGTGTAAGGGACTTTTTGTATTGCTTGGCGCTTGGTCTTTTCTCCGGAAAAGAAGCGCTCATTCTGGAAAGGAAGATGGATTATGATTCAACTGACATTGAAAGACGGCAGCATCCGGGAGCTGGAAGCACCGACTGCCGCAGCAGAGGTCATTAAAGGCATTGGCATGGGACTGTATAAGGCAGCATGTTGTGTCAAGCTGGACGGCGAGGTGTGTGACCTGCGGACTGTGATCGACCATGACTGCACCTTTGAGGTCATGACCTTTGACAGCGAAGAGGGGAAGAAAACCTTCTGGCACACCGCTTCTCACGTGCTGGCACAGGCAGTCAAGCGCCTGTATCCGGAGGCAAAGCTGGCAATCGGCCCGGCCATTGACACCGGTTTCTATTATGATTTTGACGTAGAGCATCCGTTCAGTCAGGAAGAACTGACAAAGATCGAAGCGGAGATGAAGAAAATTGTCAAGGCCAACGAAAAGCTGGAGCAGTTCTATTTGTCTCCGGAAGAGGCTGTGGCAAAGCTGAAGGAAATGGATGAGCCGTATAAGGTGGAGCTGTGCGAAGAGCATGCCGGAAACGGAGAACCGATTTCCTTCTATCAGCAGGGCGATTTTACCGATCTGTGCGCCGGCCCGCATCTGATGGCAACCGGTACCATTAAGGCATTTAAGCTGCTGTCCTGCACAGGCGCTTATTGGAGAGGCTCTGAAAAGAACAAGATGCTGTCCCGTGTCTATGCGGTGGCATTCCCCAAGGCTGCGATGCTGGAAGAGCATCTGGCAAAGCTGGAAGAAGCCAAGAAGCGTGACCACAATAAGCTGGGTCGGGAACTGGAATACTTTACAACAGTAGATGTAATCGGCCAGGGTCTGCCGGTGCTGCTGCCGAAGGGTGCCAGAGTGGTACAGCTGCTCCAGCGCTGGGTAGAAGATGTGGAACAGGCACACGGCTGTCTGCTGACCAAGACACCGCTGCTGGCAAAGCGGGAACTGTACAAGATTTCCGGCCACTGGGATCACTACCTGGACGGCATGTTTGTTCTGGGCGATCCCCACGATGAGACCAAGGACTGCTTCGCCCTGCGTCCGATGACCTGTCCGTTCCAGTATCAGGTTTACCTGAACCGGCAGCGTTCCTATCGTGACCTGCCCATGCGTCTCACAGAGACGTCCACCCTGTTCCGGAATGAGGATTCCGGCGAAATGCACGGCCTGATTCGGGTACGGCAGTTTACCATCTCAGAAGGGCACTATATCCTGCGTCCGGATCAGCTGGAAGAAGAATTCAAGAACTGCTTGCAGCTGGCAAAGTATTTCCTGGATACGGTCGGCCTGCTGGATGACTGCACTTTCCGGTTCTCCCAGTGGGATCCGGCAAATCCGGGCAACAAGTACGAGGGTACACCGGAGCAGTGGGAAGAAGCACAGCGTGTCATGGGCAACATTCTGGATCACCTGGGCGTAAAGTATGAGATCGGCATTGATGAAGCTGCCTTCTACGGCCCGAAGCTGGATATTCAGTACAAGAACGTATTCGGCAAGGAAGACACTCTGGTTACCATTCAGATTGATATGCTGCTGGCAGAGCGTTTCGGCATGTACTATAAGGATAAGGACGGCCAGAAGAAGCTGCCGTACATCATTCACAGAACCTCACTGGGCTGCTATGAGCGGACACTGGCATATATGATTGAGCACTTCGGCGGTGCAATGCCGCTGTGGGTCGCTCCGGAACAGGTTCGTCTGGTGCCCATTGCAGACCGTCATCTGGACTTTGCATATGAGGTCAAGAAGGCACTGGAGGCTGCTGGTCTGCGTGTCGAGGTGGACAGCCGTGCCGAAAAGGTGGGCTGGAAAATCCGCCAGGCAACGATGGAAAAGGTACCATATATGCTGACTGTAGGCGACAAGGAATGCGAAGAAAAGACCGTTGCTGTCCGCAAGCGCAACGGCGAAGATCTGGGCAGCATGACAGTCGCAGCGCTGACCGAAAAGCTGCTGGAAGAGGTACGCACCAAGCAGAAATAAGAGTCTGCGTTGCGGATTTGAAAAAATTGCGAAAAATAGAAATTTTTTTCGAATTCCTATTTTCATTTGTCAAAATATATGATATAATAAAAGAAAGACCATGCAATGCACAGCGAGTGCGGCTGTATGGGATTTCTTAAAGTGAAAGCCGTAATCGGCAAAATTTTAAAAAAGAGGTTTTTGATATGGAAATCAAGAAACAACTCACAAAGACACCGAAGGAAAAGCCCCAGGACGAAAGCAAGCTGGGCTTCGGTCATATCTTTACCGATCATATGCTGGTAATGCCCTATGATGAGGGTCAGGGCTGGCACGATCCGGTGATTATGCCGTATGGTGATATCACACTCAGCCCGGCTGCTATGTGCCTGCACTATGGTCAGACCGTATTCGAAGGCCTGAAGGCTTATCGCCGTGCAGACGGCGGTGTACAGCTGTTCCGTCCGGAAGAGAACTTTAAGCGTCTGAACCGTTCTAACGAGCGTCTGGTCATTCCGGAACTGCCGGTAGAACTGGGCTTGCAGTGCCTGAAGGAACTCATCTCTGTAGAAAAGGACTGGGTTCCGCACACAGAGGGTGCGTCCCTGTACATTCGTCCGTTTATTTTTGCAGTAGATCCGTTCCTGGGCGTACATCCGGGTGAACACTATCTGTTTATGATTATCCTTTCCCCGTCCGGCCCGTACTATGCTTCCGGCCTGGATCCGGTAAATATTTATGTAGAAAGCAAGTACGTCCGTACTGTCCGCGGCGGTATGGGTTATGCCAAGACCGGCGGTAACTATGCGGCTTCTCTCCACAGTCAGGCAGATGCTTATGACCAGGGCTATTCTCAGGTTCTGTGGCTGGACGGCGTAGAGCAGAAGTATATCGAAGAAGTCGGCGCCATGAACATTGCCTTCGTGATTGACGGCGAAGTAGTAACACCGTCTCTGGAAACCGGTTCCATTCTGTCCGGTATCACCAGAAAGTCTGCACTGGAACTGTGCCGCAAGAAGGGCATTCCGGTTTCGGAGCGCCGTATCACCATCCAGGAAATTGCAGATGCCTATGATGCCGGCAAGCTGACGGAAGTATTCGGTACCGGTACTGCTGCGGTTATTTCTCCGGTTGGCCATCTGAAGTGGGGCGATAAGGTTATGCTGATCAACAACAACAAGATCGGCCCGGTTTCTCAGATGATCTATGATACCCTGACTGGTATTCAGTGGGGCAAGATTCCGGATGAATTCGGCTGGATTGTACCGATTGACTAAGCGTTATGCTGCGAAAAATACTCTCGCCGGATACCTGTGCGGCCTGTCGGCTTTGCTGTGGATTTGACTGCACGGATACCTGGGAATTTCCTGTGCTTCCGCTGGAAACGGTGAAAGCCATGCAGAAAATGGGCGTTTCGCTGAAACTGACACCTGCCGGAACGGAGCAGACCTTTGCTGCGCCGCCCTTGCAGGGAGAGGAATTGTTTCTCTGCCCGATGCTGTCGGATACCGGCTGCACCATGGGGGCGCAGAAACCGTTTGACTGTAAAATCTGGCCGTTTCGCATGATGCGGGATTTGTCCGGCCGTGTGCGCATTGCAGCGGCGGCGTATTGTCCCGGAATGGAACGGTATACCGATGCACAGTTGGTGGCCTTCCTGAAAGAAGAGGGACTGGGCGAACAGCTGCTGGCATATGCGGACGCACATCCGGCGCATGTGAAGCCCTATTCCGATCAGTATCGGTTTTTATTGTGAGAAAACAGAAATGAAAAAGAGGAACTGCTGTCCCTGGAAAAGGGCGGTGCAGTTCCTCTTTTTGCGTTTTGGCAAATCATGTGCGGTGGACATGGGCGGTGCTGTGGATTTCCTCCCCCAGGGCTGCCAGCAGGTGATTCCAGGTGGCGGCATCCACAATTCCGTCAGAAGGCAGAGGGGTATAGTCCTGAAACTGCCGGACGGCGTGCTGGGTTGCGGCATCATAGGTGCCGCTGCTGGCTACCGGAGAAATCTCCGGAAAGGCGGCACGGAGTGCCTGCAAGATCCCCTGAATAAGGAAAACCGCACTGCCGGAATCCCCCGGGGCATAGGCCGAAACACCAGTGGGGAAGAGCGTCAGGTGCATTGTCGGCGGCCAGACATCCTGCAAATAGGCCTGCGCCAGCGCATTCCAGGTCTCGGTATCAGCTTTGCCGGTTTCCGGGAGATGGTTTTGCTGCTGAAACTGCCGGACAGCTTCGGCGGTCTGAACGCCGTAGATTCCGTCCGGAATCAGATGGGGGAGCGGTGCTGTGTGGGAGATGCCGTGCAGAAACATTTGCAGCTCCCTGATATGCTGCCGCTTTTGTAACTCAGTATAGGCCATGGGGATGCCTCCTTATGCAATGGTATAGCCCGGTGCCTGGAACGGCTGCTTGTCATAGCCGTATTTCAGGTCAGAATACAGGCTGACAATGGCGTTCCATACCGCAGCTCCCACTACGCCGGTTTTCGGGTAGCCGAACAATTCCTGAAACGCCATAACTGCCGTTTTCGTCATAGGGCCGAAGTAGCCGGTTGCGTTCACAGTGGGGACTTCCGGATAGGTGCCGTGAATGTAGGTGAGATATTGCTGCATCAGCCGGACATATTCGCTGGTGGTGCCCTCCCGGAGCACTACGCCTGGATAGAGCACCACGTCATTGACGGCGGTGTCTAAGGGGATGGATTCCAGAATCCCCAGATAGGCATCATAGAGGGCGCTCCAGGTGTTGAAATCCACAATGCCGGTTACCGGCAGTCCAAAGACCTGTTGCAGGGACTTGACGGAGCTTTCCGTCTGTTCCCCGAAATAGCCGGTGATTTCCACTGGCTGGATAGCAGCATAGTAGGCACCCACCACAGCCAGATGGTACTGGAGTGCGCGGATGTTTTTTCCCTGCATGCCGAAGTGCAGATCCTCGGTGTGCGTATGCTCGATGTCCTGCTGGGTCAGCCCCTCGGAGTTCAGTTCCGCCAGATTCTTGACGCTGGTGTAAATGTAGGAGATCTGGTACCAGGTGGCCTCGTTGACAATGCCGGTTGCCGGCAGCCCGAAGATTTCCTGAAAGGCAATGACGGCATCTTGTGTGATATAGTCAAAATCGCCGGCAGCTTCGCCGATTTTGGGAATGGCAGGGTAGTTTCTGGAAATGCGGTTCAGCTGTACCTGAATGGTGCGGACCGGATCATCGGAAAGTCCCAGCCGCAAATCAAATCCCGGATAGGAGGGCGTGTTGGTCATTACGGGAACGTTGGTGACAATGTCGATGTTGCTGCCGTAAAATGTGGTAAGGATCTCATAAGGAGTCATGCCCTGTTGTGCCAGCGGCACGGTGCCCCACTGGGAAAGCCCGTCACAGGTTACTGTTGTGCCGTTGCAGAACGCTGTGAACAGCGGCTCCACATTGCCCTGCCGCCGGACGTAAGAGTTGAACAGTTCGTCAACCAGCTGCCCCACGTTTTCGAAAATTTCTCTGCCGTAGATGTACTTCTGGTCAAACTGAGTGGAGTTGGTGATGTCAAAGGGATACCCGCGGGAGCGATACCACTCGGTATAGACACGGTTCAGGGCAAAGCTGACAATGGCGTAGATGTTGGCACGAATGGCATTTTCCGGCCACGTGGGGTAAATTTCGCTGGATACCACGTTTTTGATGTAATCAGGAAAGGAAACGGTGACGTTGTTCGCCGTTTCCTCCGGCCGCCCCAGATGCACGGTAATATCTCTGGGGATAAAGGGTTCTCCGACTGGCATATCTGGCAGCCCTCCTTACAGATTGGGTTCGGTGTTTTGGTAGACAATGGTTTTCGGCGGCTCCTGCAAGTAGCTGGGCAGGGGAATCATGTGGAAGATCTGTCGGGAGGTCGTGCCGGCGAATACTGGTACAGCTTCGCTGACCTGCCGGTAAAAACCGTCCGCATAGACGCTGACATCATAGGTGCTATATGGCTTTCGGGTTTCGTCGCAGTTCAGTGAGAGAGAAGCCGCCGGCACCGGCAGCTCGATTTTCGGGGTTTCGCCGCTCTCGTTGGTGACGGATACATATTCCAGCTGTTTCTGCATTTGCGTGCCGCTGGTGATGCGAACGGAAACGCCTGGAACGGCACGGGCATTCCCGGCAGAACGGGTGATCACCTGAAGCCAGCCCACTTCGGTTTGCTCTGCCGGTGGTTCCGGCTGTTCCGTGTCAGAAGTCGGGGTGTTGTCTTCCGGTATAGGATCTGGTTCTGCTGTGAGCTGCGGCACCTCTGATGCAGGGGGCTCCGGCGATGGTTCCGGCGGCGTGTCGGCTTCTGGTGTGGGAGCAGGGGATAGGGCAGGTGCATCCGTAGACACGGTTTCCTGCCGGGGATGTGCTGATTGGTAGAGACGGAGCAGTTCCTGACGATATTCCTCTGGTGTACGCTGCTGCATAGATAAAGTCCTCCTTTGATCTCAGATATCCCGGAGCATAGGCACTCCGGGCGGATACAGGCTTGCAGAAGTATCGTGCATTTGTTCTCAGCGTATGCAGGGATAACGCAGAATATGTGAAAAAGCCTGTGGATTTGTACACGCATCCACAGGCTTTGCAACAGCTGCTTTCGCAGTTACCGGTGATTGGCAGTAGCAGGTTCTACCAGTGCTTCCTTTCGGAACAGAAATGTCATACACCAAAGTGCTGCAATTGCAACGATAATATAAATGGCACGGCTGATAAAGGATGTGGCACCGCCGAAAATCCATGCAACCGCATCAAATTCAAAAATGCCGATCAGTCCCCAGTTGACGCCGCCGATAATCAGCAGAATCAGAGCTATTTTATCCCACATTGGATTTCACCTCTTTCCTGCACGATCTGTAAAAATACATGTCCGCTTTTTACAGGATGCAGTCATAGTATGCCGCAGCGCGCATTGGTCTATACCAAAATCAGCCCACCGGAGCGGTGGAAAATTCATCCAGTTTTCCACGAAACCATGTGGAAAAAATAACAGATCTCGACAAGAAATACTATGATATTGCATAATGCGGCATGAAACATTCTCTCTATTTTTGTGCATCCATACAATAAATCGCGCTTTGTCACCTTTTTTGTATTTTCCCACTTGACGAATCTGTGGAAAGGGTGTATACTATATATAGTGGTAAAACCTACTGCTTGAATGAATGCGCTTGCATAATTGGTGAAGCGTGCAAAGCAATTTCTTTCATTTATTTTATCACTCGTTTTGTTGTCTCCTTTCTTTTGTTCTACTGATTTTTTTTGAGAGCTGGGATTCTTTCGGAATCCAGCTCCTTTTTTTATCTGTATGCAATTTACTAAGGGTTGTTGATACAGAGCCTAACATGTGCCCTTACAAAATTCGCATATCATGATCGTATCAACACAGCCTAAAAAAGGTCTCATCTGCGTCCAGATGAGACCTTTTTCTTTTATAATGCAGATTCGGGAATCAGAATCGCATTGTGTTAAACATGGGGGACAGCGTTTGTCTGCTGCTTGTCCGCAGGGCACAATTGCTGTCGGAAGGGAAACCATAGATTACGAGACTGGTTTCCGGGGGAAGGTAGGTTTATGGAATCTGTCACGGGGACAGGGAAATCTTACTTGTTCTTGATTGCAGCCTGTGCAGCAGCCAGTCTTGCGATCGGCACACGGAACGGAGAGCAGGAAACATAGTCCAGACCAATTTCGTGGCAGAACTCAACAGATGTCGGGTCACCGCCGTGCTCACCGCAGATACCGCAGTGCAGCTTGCTGTTTACCGGCTTGCCCAGGTCGATAGCCATCTTCATCAGCTTGCCGACACCAGTCTGATCCAGCTTAGCAAACGGATCGCTCTCGAAGATCTTTGCATCATAGTATGCGCCCAGGAACTTACCAGCATCGTCACGAGAGAAGCCGTAAGTCATCTGAGTCAGGTCGTTTGTACCGAAGCAGAAGAAGTCAGCTTCCTTTGCGATATCGTCAGCAGTCAGAGCAGCTCTCGGAATTTCGATCATGGTACCAACTTCATAAGACAGGTCAGAACCAGCAGCAGCGATTTCAGCGTCAGCTGTTTCTACAACAACCTTCTTGACATACTTCAGTTCCTTAACATCGCCGACCAGCGGGATCATGATCTCCGGCTTAACAGTCCAATCCGGGTGATTCTTCTTTACATTGATTGCAGCCTTGATGATAGCCTTGGTCTGCATTTCAGCGATTTCCGGATAAGTAACAGCCAGACGGCAGCCACGGTGACCCATCATCGGGTTGAATTCGTGCAGAGAAGCAATGATAGCCTTGATCTGATCTACAGTCTTGCCCTGTGCATCAGCCAGCTTCTTGATATCTTCTTCTTCGGTCGGAACGAATTCGTGGAGCGGCGGATCCAGGAAACGGATGGTAACCGGATTGCCTTCCAGAGCTTCGTACAGAGCCTCGAAGTCGCCCTGCTGCATCGGTTCGATCTTAGCCAGAGCAGCCTTTCTTTCTTCTACAGTGTCAGAGCAGATCATTTCACGGAATGCTGCGATTCTGTCAGCTTCGAAGAACATGTGCTCGGTACGGCACAGACCGATACCTTCGGCGCCCAGCTCGCGAGCCTTCTTTGCGTCAGCCGGAGTATCTGCATTGGTACGAACCTTCAGAGTTCTGTACTTGTCAGCCCAGCCCATTACGCGGCCGAAGGTGCCTGCGATAGAAGCGTCAACAGTCGGGATGATGCCGTCATAGATGTTACCGGTAGAACCGTCGATAGAAATGTAGTCGCCCTCGTGGAAGGTCTTGCCAGCCAGTTCGAACTTCTTGTTTTCTTCGTCCATCTTGATATCGCCGCAGCCGGATACACAGCAGGTACCCATACCACGAGCAACAACGGCAGCGTGAGAAGTCATACCGCCGC
>UQYK01000034.1 GCA_900545285.1 uncultured Ruminococcus sp. | reverse complement strand
TTTGCAAGCAGATGGCGTGCAAAGTCGCCAGACGCTCTTTGTGCGGTATTGCCTTATGCTTTTGCGCCGATAATGGCCTGCATTTCAATTTCCACCAGCTGAGACGGACGGTTCAGCTCCTTAATGCCGATCCAGGTGCAGCACGGGCGGCTTTCCTTGAAATACTCCGAATACGCCTTTGTAATCTCGTTGTTGTACGAAGAGCTTGTGGCAAAGATATTCACCTTGACCACCTCTTCTCTGGAAACCCCATTGTCTTCCAGGAGTTTTACCAGCTTCGTGAAAATGTACTTTGCCTGCTCATAGGGGTCGCCTTCCCCGTACACAGTGCCCTCCGGTGTGACCGAGGTGGTACCGGAAACATAGACAAAAGGCCCGGCCTTTACCACACGGGAATAACCGGCAACGTCTTCATAGGCAGAGCCGCCTTTGATATTTTCTCTTTTGAATTCCATTTGGGATTCCTCCTTTTCTTTGATGCTCTCAGTATAGCACTTCTTTGCCGGAAACAATTGAATTTTTCGGACGCATCCGCCAGATTTTTGCGGTCTGCTGCATAGAGTTCCGGCGTTCCGGGCAGACTTATAGTAAATGTGCACAATGAAACAGCCAGAATCCTTGTATAAGTCTCTAAAAATGCTCTTTTTTGAACTTTTTTGACCGAAAACACTTGAAAAGCGTCAAAACATGTGGTATTATAATCACAGAAAAAGCAAAACAGTTCAAAACAGAGCAAATTCTTTCATTTTCATGAAAGCACAAATCATCCAGAGCATGCTCTGCAACAGGAAAGGAAGTGCATGTTTTATGCTGGCAGAAGAACGGCTTGCGGTAATTTTAGAGACCGTACAGCAGAAACGAAGCGTAAAGGTTTCTGAGTTGTGCAATCTGCTGAACGCCTCGGTTTCCACCGTCCGGCGGGATATCAGCACCTTAGCCGAAATGGGAAAGCTCATCAAGGTTCACGGCGGCGCCATTGCCCTGAGTGAAAACTTTGCCGCAGTGGAAAAGGACATGGAAGAAAAGGCGCACCTGTTTCTGAAAGAAAAGCAGGCGGTGGCACAGTATGCCGCATCTCTCCTGGAGGACGGCGACTTCGTCTTTCTGGATGCCGGCACCACCACGGAAAACATGATCGGCTTTCTGCCCAAGAAGGATATCTGCTTTGTCACAAACGGTCTGTTCCACGCCAAAAAGCTGGCGCAGCACGGCTTTCGGGTATACATTCCCGGAGGCGAGATCAAATATTCCACGGAGGCCATTGTGGGGGCAGAATGTGCGTGCACCGTTGCACGGTATCATTTCACTAAGAGCTTTCTTGGGACAAACGGGGTTTCCGTTTCCGCCGGATTTTCTACCCACGATGTGAACGAAGCGCAGATCAAGTCCGCGGCCATAGAAAACAGCATCCAGGCGTTTCTGCTGACTGATCACTCCAAATTCGATCAGATCACATCTGTGACATTTGCACAGCTGAGTCAGGCACAGATTATCACGGATCGGCTCCCGGATGCCAAATACCGCAGCTTTACAACCGTGAAGGAGGTTTTGTAAATGATTTATACTGTTACATTTAATCCGGCCATTGACTATGTGGTACACACCGATGCCATGACTGTAGGCGATGTGAACCGCTCCTCCGGCGAGGAAATCTACTTCGGCGGAAAGGGCATCAATGTTTCCATGGTGCTGAAGGAACTGGACGTGCCTTCCCGGGCACTGGGCTTTCTGGCCGGCTTTACCGGAACGGCCATTGAACAGGGCCTGCAGGCAGACGGCATTGACACCGATTTCGTCCACCTGGATGCCGGCTTTACCCGGATTAACGTGAAAATCAAGGCCGGAACCGAAACGGAACTCAACGGCCGCGGCCCGGAGATTCCGGCGGAAAAGCTGGAGGAACTCTTTCAGAAGCTGGATGCCTTGCAGGACGGTGACACACTGATTCTGGCCGGCAGCATCCCCAGCACACTGCCGTCTGACAGCTACGAGCAGATCTTAAAGCGGCTGAGCGGCAGAAACATCCGCTTTGTGGTAGATGCCACACGGGATCTTTTGAAAAACGTTCTGAAATACAAGCCGTTTCTCATTAAGCCCAATCATCTGGAGCTGGGCGAAATGTTTGGAACACAGCTTGGCACCACAGACGAGATTATCGCCCACGCGGAAAAATTGCAGCAAATGGGTGCCCGGAATGTACTGGTCTCCATGGCCGGAGACGGTGCCATTCTCCTGGATGAAACCGGCGGCACACACATCTGCGGCGTTTGCCGGGGCGAGGTGAAAAATTCCGTAGGTGCCGGAGATTCCATGGTGGCCGGCTTTGTGGCCGGCTGTGAAACCGGTGATTATGCCCACGCACTCCGGCTGGGCACGGCGGCCGGCGGTGCCACCGCCTTTTCCGAAGGCCTGGCCAAACGGCCGCTGATTGACAGCCTGCTCCGGCAGCTGGGAGAGACACCGCAATAAGGGAGGGATTTTTCATGCGCATTGTAGATTTATTGAAGGAAGACAGCATTCAGTTAAACGCTGCGCCGCAGTCCAAGGCAGAAGCCATCGACATGCTGGTTGCATTACAGGTCAAGGGCGGCCGGATTACCGATCCGGAAGCCTATAAGAAAGGGATTCTCGCCAGAGAAGCCATGAGTTCCACCGCAGTGGGCGAAGGTATTGCCATTCCCCACGCCAAGAGCGAAGCCGTTGCCGCGCCGTCTCTGGCAGCCATGACAGTACCTCAGGGGGTAGATTATGAGGCAATGGACGATGAACCGTCCGACCTGCTCTTTATGATTGCCGCCCCCAACGACGGAGATGTCCATCTGGAAGTGCTCTCCCGGCTGATGACCCTGCTCATGGACGAGGACTTCCGGGCAAAGCTGATGCAGGCCCCGGACAAAAAGGCCTTTCTCCAGGCAATTGATGATGCAGAACGGGAAAAATATCCGGATGAGCCAAAGGCAGAGCCGGCCGCACCGGAGAAAACCGGATACCGGGTTCTGGCCGTTACCGCCTGCCCTACCGGCATTGCCCACACCTACATGGCGGCAGAAGCACTGGAAAAAGCCGGAAAGAAAATGGGGATTTCCATTAAAGTGGAAACCAACGGCTCCGGCGGCGCCAAAAATATTCTCACCAAGGAAGAGATCGAAGCCTGTGACGGCATTATTGTTGCCGCAGACAAGGCGGTAGAAATGGCACGGTTCCACGGGAAAAAGGTGCTGAGTACCAAGGTGGCCAACGGCATTAAGATTCCGGAGGAGCTGATTCAGAAAATCGTGGACGGTGACGCTCCGGTTTATCAGCACGCCGGCGGCAGTGCCAAATCCTCCGGCAGCGGTGAGAACGAAAGCTTCGGCCGAAAGATGTACAAGCACCTGATGAATGGCGTTTCCAACATGCTGCCCTTTACCGTAGCAGGCGGCATCTTCATTGCCCTGGCCTTTCTCATTGATACCCTGGCCGGTGCGCCTCATGACGACACCTTCGGCACCTATACTGCTGCGGCAGCCTTTTTCAAAACCATCGGCGGCTACGCCTTTAACTTTATGGTACCGGTTCTGGCGGCCTACATCGGAAAATCCATTGCAGACCGGCCGGGCTTCCTGGTTGGTCTGGTAGGCGGCTTCCTGGCAACCACCGGCTCCACCTTTGCTTCCATCACCGGCGATGTTCCGTCCGGCTTCCTGGGGGCACTGTTTGCCGGATTTGTAGGCGGCTTCCTGATGCTGGGCATCGAAAAGCTCTGCGACAAGATGCCCAAGGCACTGAACGGCATTCAGCCGGTGCTCATCTATCCGCTGGTGGGACTGGGACTCATTGCAGTAATTATGTGCGCCATCAACCCCTTTATGGGCATGATCAACACCGGGCTGTCTCACCTGCTGGAAAGTATGGGCAGCTCCAGCAAGATCATTCTGGGATGCGTACTGGGCGCAATGATGTCCATCGATATGGGCGGCCCGTTCAACAAAGCAGCCTATGTCTTTGGTACCGCAGCCATTGCCTCCGGCAACTATGATATTATGGCAGCCGTTATGATCGGCGGTATGGTTCCGCCCATCTCCATCGCCCTGTCCACCACCTTCTTCAAGAAGAAATGGACGGAGGACGAACGGAAAAACGGCCCGGTCAACTATATCATGGGTCTAAGCTTCATCACAGAGGGCGCGATCCCCTATGCCGCAGCAGATCCGCTGCGCGTCATTCCCTCCTGCATGGTGGGCGCAGCCGTTGCCGGCGGTATGTCTATGGCATTTGACTGCACACTGATGGCACCCCACGGCGGCATCTTCGTCTTTGCCGTTGTCGGAAACTGGCCGTTTTATCTGCTGGCTCTGGCCGCAGGTTCTCTTGTAGGCATGCTCATGCTGACACTGCTCAAGAAAAATGCCGCAAAATAAAACCGTTGACACGCGCCGCCTTCCCGGCGCAGCATATCTTCACACATTTGTCTGATAAAAAAGGAGCGATTGATTATGGTAACCAAAACAGTCACAGTCACAAACGCACAGGGTCTGCACATGAGACCGGCCGGCATTCTGGCAGCAGAGATGAAGAAATTCCCCGGCTGCACCATTACTCTGAAAACCCCGGAAAAGACCGCAAAGGCAACCGCAGTAATGCAGGTTATGGCTGCCGGCATCAAGTGCGGCACAGCTGTTGAAATCACAGCAGACGGCGAAAATGAACAGGCCGCTCTGGACAAGGCAATCGAGCTGTTTGAAAGCGGCTTCGGCGAATAAGGAATTTTTCTGAGAACCTGGCTTTGCAGTGTCCGTCCGGGCGCGCAGATACCGGCAGAACTTACGGAGGTGTTTTTGATGAAACAATATCAGGGAAAAAGCGTTTATGGTGCAGTGGCAATCGGAAAGATCTCCGTCTTCCGGCGCCAGGAGGTTTCCGTCAAGCGCGTACACACAGAGGATACCCCAGGAGAAATCAAACGGGTGGAGCAGGCTGAGGCACGGGCCGCACAGCAGCTCCAGGAGATCTATGACAAGGCACTCCGGGAGGTGGGCGAGACCAACGCCCAGATCTTTGCCATCCATCAGATGATGCTGGAGGACGAGGACTACAACGATTCCATCCGGAACATTATCGAAACCCAGAAGGTCAATGCAGAATACGCTGTGGCCGTCACCTCGGACAACTTTGCCGAGATGTTCCGCTCTATGGATGATGCCTATATGCAGGCCAGATCTGCCGACATCAAGGATATCTCCAACCGCATTATCCGGAATCTGAAAGCCGGCGAAGCAGACGGCGCTGCAGAGAATGATCAGATGATCGTCTGCGCAGATGATCTGGCACCCAGCGAAACGGTTTCACTGGACAAGGACAAGGTTCTGGCCTTTGTAACCGCCCACGGCTCTTCCAATTCGCATACCGCCATTCTGGCGCGGAACATGAATATTCCCGCAATTATCGGCGTGGGCGATGCATTTCTCTCCGAAATCCGGGACGGCCAGACCGCAGCGGTAGACGGCTTTACCGGAACCATTCTGGTGGATCCGGATCCGGAAACACTGGCGCAGATGGAGCACAAGCGGCAGCAGGATCTGGAACAGAAAAAGCTGCTCTTAGACCTCAAGGGCAAGCCCAATGTCACCAAAGACGGCACAAAGGTCAACATCTTTGCCAATATCGGCGGCGTGGACAACATCGGTGCTGTGCTTCTGAATGATGCCGGGGGCATCGGACTGTTCCGCAGCGAGTTCCTCTACCTGGAAAACCAGGACTATCCCACAGAGGAGCAGCAGTTTGCCGCATACCGAAAGGTGCTGGAGAGCATGGCCGGGAAAAAGGTCATTATCCGCACCATGGACATCGGCGCAGACAAGCAGGCAGACTATTTCCAGCTGGACAAGGAGGAAAATCCGGCGCTGGGCTATCGGGCAATCCGCATTTGCCTCACCCGGCCAGAGATCTTCCGGACACAGCTCCGCGCCCTCTACCGGGCATCGGTATACGGAAATCTGGGAATTATGTTCCCTATGATTACCTCCGTCTCAGAAGTGCAGGAAATCCTGGGCATCTGTCAGAGTGTCCGGGAGGAACTGCAGGCAGAGGGCATTGCCTATGCGGACAATGTGGAGCTGGGCATTATGATTGAAACCCCGGCCGCCGCAGTGATCAGCGACCTGCTGGCACCGCTGGTAGACTTTTTCAGTGTAGGCACCAACGATCTCACCCAGTATACCCTGGCCTGCGACCGGCAGAATCCCAATCTGGAACGGTTCTGCGACACCCACCACGAAGCCATTCTCCGGCTCATTGCCATGACAGCCAAAAATGCCCATGCAAACGGCGCCTGGATCGGCATCTGCGGTGAGCTGGCGGCAGATACCAGCCTGACCGAGGATTTCCTGCGGATGGGCATTGATGAACTGTCCGTCTCCCCCGGCTTTGTTCTGAAAGTACGGGATGCGGTACGGAAGCTGGATTTATCAAAGGCATAAGAAGCTGTCAGAAATAACAAAAACCCCGGAAACGTTTTACATGCGTTTCCGGGGTTTTCTCTTACGTCAGAACCTAGATTCTAAAAAATACGAAGCAATTTAGTCTGCAAACATGGGAGTAGACAGGTAACGCTCACCGGTATCCGGCAGCAGCGCAACGATGATCTTTCCCTTGTTTTCCGGCCGCTTGGACAGTTCCAGCGCAGCCCATACCGCAGCACCGGAGGAAATGCCCACCAGAACACCTTCATTCCGGGCAATCTTTCTGCCGGTTTCAAAAGCATCCTCATTGGCAACGGCAATGACTTCATCATAAATCTTGGTGTCCAGTGTATCCGGCACGAATCCGGCACCGATGCCCTGAATCTTGTGCGGGCCTGCCTTGCCTTCGGACAGAACCGGAGAAGTCTTCGGCTCTACTGCAACCACCTTGACATTCGGGTTCTGGGACTTCAGGTATGCGCCCACGCCGCTGATGGTGCCGCCGGTGCCCACGCCTGCAACAAAGATATCCACCTTGCCGTCTGTGTCGTTCCAGATTTCCACGCCGGTAGTTTTCTGGTGTACTGCCGGGTTTGCCGGGTTGGTAAACTGAGACGGAATATAGCTGTTGGGGATTTCCTGAGACAGCTGTGTTGCCTTCTCAATTGCGCCCTTCATGCCCTTTGCGCCCTCTGTCAGCACCAGCTCTGCGCCGTATGCCTTCATCAGATTGCGGCGCTCCACGCTCATGGTTTCCGGCATGGTGATGATCAGGCGATAGCCTCTGGCCGCTGCCACAGATGCCAGCCCGATGCCGGTATTGCCGCTGGTCGGCTCAATGATCACGCTGTCCGGCTTCAGCAGACCCTTTTCCTCTGCCTCGTCCAGCATTGCCTTTGCAATCCGATCCTTGACGCTTCCGGCCGGGTTAAAATACTCCAGCTTTCCCAGAATTGTAGCGCCTGCCTGCTCCTGCTTCTCTGTGTTGACCAGTTCCAGAAGCGGTGTGCCGCCGATGAGATCTGTAATCTTTTCGTATGTTTTCATGACAACCATTCCTTTCAGGTCATATAATTCCTATCAACTTTATATGCATTATACTCTATTTCCATGCATTTGTCAAGGGATTTTTTGAAAAATTCACATTTTCACGTGATTTTTTTCTTTCCGAATTCGACTCCGGCGGCGGGTATAATTTTCCGGAAAGGTACCATACTTTTTGTAGGATAGGAGGCGTTTTCCCATGCAGATTCGACAAGGACAGGCATTTGCAGGCTGTGTGCTGCACCGTGCACCCCGGCTCCGGTGGGAGCTGTACGGCCTGTGTGTGTTGTATGTGCTGCTCCGGCTGACGGAGGGCAGTGTGCTGCTGCTGTTGCCGGGCATTGCCGGAACGGATGCAGGCACCTTTTTTCAGCAAAACCGCATGCTGTGGCAGGTGTCCCGGCTGGTACTGCTGGTTCCGGGGCATGTGTGCCTTGTCTGGCTCAGCTGGCGCTTCCGGCTGCACTGTGCAGATGCCATGGAGATTCTGCCGCCGCGCCGGCTCTCCGGGAAAAAGCTGCTGCTGGGCAGTTTGCTGTGCGATGTGCTGCGGCTGATGCTGCTGCAAAGTGTCCCCTTATGTCTCTACGGTGCTGTCCGGCTGGCACAGACCGCGGCAAATTATACGGAGGGTGCGCCCTGGCTGTTCGGCGCCATGCAGCTGACGGCGGCGGCGGTGCTCTGCTTTCTGGGGTGGCTTTACATTTGTCTGGGGCTGTGGTGTGCGCCCTTTGTGTGGTTTTATGTGCCTGGGCTTCCCCTGCGAAAGCTGCCGCGGCGCGCCATGCAGGTAATGCACGGCGGCAGAAAGGAACTGCTGCTCCTGCTTTTGTGGTACGGTGTCCAGATGCTCCCCGTTGTCACCATTCCCTGGGTGCTGCCCCGCGCTGCACTGGGTATCAGTGCATTCTTTCACATCCGCACCGTGGAATTTTTTCAGGCGCACTCCCCCTGAAACGCGAAAAGACCGCCCCGGAAACCAGAGTCCGGGACGGTCTTTGTTTTTTATAGAAAAAGCGTTTATGCGTTCTTTTCAGCTTCTGCGGTTTCAGCAGGTGCTGTCGGTTTCTGCGGTGCGGCCGGCTTTTCCGGAGCCGGCTTCGGCGCAGTCACCTTGGGCTTTCGCAGATTTTCAATGCAGCCTCTGGGACATTCCTTGGCACACAGGCCGCAGGACTTGCACTTGTCATAGTCAATGACCGGATAGGCATTTTCTACGATGATGGCATCAAACTTGCAGACCTTTTCGCACTTTTTGCAGCCAATGCAGGAATTCTGACAGGACTGCATGGCCACCTTGCCCATATTCCGGGAGGAACAGCGGACATCCACCTTTTTCTTTTCCGGGCGCAGTTCAATCAGCCCGTTGGGACAGACCTTGGCACACTTATTGCAGGAGACGCATTTTTCTGTGCAGAATGCAGCGATGCCGTCCTTGATGGAAATGACATCATTCTCACAGACGGAAACACAGTCTCCCAGGCCGAGACATCCATAGGCACAGACTCCTGTGCCGCCGTAAAAGCGCTTTGCCGCCGTACAGGACTGCACGCCGTCAAAGGTAAATTTCCGCTTGGTGGCCTCACAGGTACCATTGCAGTGGAGCACCGGCACCATGCGTTCTGAGGCAGAAACGGAAACGCCCATAATCTCACCGATCGCAGCGGCAGACTTTGTGCCGCCGGGGAGACAGGCATTCATGGGAGCGCCCTTATTTACAATGGCATCGGCATAGTCTGCACAGCCGGCATAGCCGCAGGCACCGCAGTTGGCACCGGGGAGCGCCTCTGTAATCTGCACGGCGCGTTCATCGGTCTTGACGGCAAACACCTTGGAGATTACCACCAGCAGGACACCGAACACAATGCCCATAACCACAAAAATTAAAATGGGATAGAGAAATTCCATGGTACACCCTCCTTATTGTCCCAGTCCGCCGAAGCCCAGGAAGCTCATGGACACAATGGCGGCTGCAATCAGGGTTGCCGGAACGCCCCGGAATGTCTTCGGGGTTTCGCTGTCGGCATCGTCCACCCGGGAGCGCACGCCGGAAAAGATCACCATTGCCAGCGCAAAGCCCACACCGGAGAACACTGCGTTCACCAGAGACTGGCCGAAGCTGTAGCTCTCGTCAATATTCATGATGGTAACGCCCAGCACAGCGCAGTTGGTGGTGATCAGGGGCAGGTATACGCCCAGGGTTTTATACAGGGGCGGCATCAGCTTTTTGATCACCATTTCCAGCAGCTGTACAAATACGGCAATGACCAGAATAAAGGCCACAGTCCGCAGATAGGTCAGATCCAGCGGCTCCAGGATAAAGTAGTAGATGGGATAGGTACACAGGGATGCGCACAGCATAACAAAGACAACCGCAGCACCCATGCCCACGCTGGAATCCAGCTTTTTGGAAACGCCCAGGAACGGGCAGCAGCCGTAGAACTTCGACAGAACAAAGTTGTTTGTCAAGACGGCGGCAATGATAATTGCAACATACGTACTCATGCGTCAGCCTCCTCACACTTTGCGCTGCACGCTGCCGCATTGGGACAGCCGGCACAGCCGATCTTTTTCGGCGGATTCTTCTTCGACAGGGCGCAGACCACGGCAATGACAAAGCCCAGCACCAAAAAGCCGCCGGCCGGCATAACAAACAGGCTCATGGTATGTCCCACCATGCCGGGAATTGTCAGGCCGAACCAGGTGCCGCTGCCCAGAATCTCCCGGACGCTGCCCATGAGAAACAGCGCCAGGGTAAATCCGAGGCCCATGCCGGCACCGTCCAGAGCGGAGGCCAGCACGTTATTCTTAGAGGCAAACATTTCTGCCCGTCCCAGGATAATACAGTTTACGGTGATCAGCTCCAGAAAAGCGCCCAGGCTGGTGTACAGAGACGGCACAAAACCATGCACCAGGAACTGAATGACTGTAACGAAAGAGGCAATGATGACAATATAACACGGGAGCTTTACCTGCTCCGGAATCACCTTTCGCAGCAGCGAAATAACAATGTTGGAACAGATGAGTACGAACATCGTGGACAGTCCCATGCCGATGCCGTTAAATGCCGCAGTGGTGACAGCCAGCGTGGGGCACATGCCCAGCAGTCCCACCAGCGTGGGGTTTTCCCGGATAATTCCCTTGGTCAGTTCTTTTCCGTAATTCATGCGATCCCCTCCTGATTCTCACGAACGGTAGCAAGGGCGCAGTCTACGGCCGCCTTCATACCCTTGGATGAATAGGTTGCACCGGTGATGTTATCCACGCTGTCTACTGCGGATTCCTCCGACAGTCCGGTGAAATGATCGGTGAGCAGCTCCGGATTCGACTGCACCTTGGTGCCCAGTCCCGGTGTTTCTGAAACGCTGACAAAGGACACGCCGGTCACAGCGCCGTCCTTGTCCACGCCGATTACCACCTGAAGGCCGCCCTTGTTATAGCCGTCTGCGGTAACCAGCACGGCATACTGCCCCTTTTCGTCCTGATACAGACCGGTGGCAGATGCCTTTTCGTTATTCTGCGGGGTAAAGTCCGCCACTTCCTCAAAGTTTCCGGCATCCGGCAGCTGCTTTAAGCTGGTCTGGATGGCATCGGCCTCTGCGGCAGCGATCTTGTCCTTGGTCACGTGATTGGCCAGCGCCAGAAAGGCACAGCACACGGCACAGATCAGCGCCAGCACCAGAGGCGGCACCAACATGGATTTTACCGAAGCGTTTTTGGTTTCTGCCATGGTTACTTCGCCTCCTTTTTCTCTGCCGGCTTTGCCCCGAAGGGATGCGTCATGGTCAGCTTGTCAATATACGGTGTCAGCAGATTCATGAGCAGGATGGAGAAGGAGCATCCCTCCGGCATGCTGGCAAATTCCCGGATGACAAAGGTCAGCACAGCGCAGCCCAGGCCGAAGATCAGCTTTCCGGTTCCGGTTATAGGTGTGGTGACATAATCGGTGGCCATAAAGAAGGCACCCAGGATTACGCCGCCGCTCAGCAGGGCGTAGAGCACCTGGCTCATCTCGCCGCCGGTAGCCAGGGTGTAGATCAGCTCCAGCACAGCCAGTCCTCCCAGGTATGCAACCGGCGTATGCCAGGAGATCAGTCCCAGCACCAGCAGGAACACGCCGCCGATGAGCAGCGCCAGCGCCGAGGTCTCGCCCAGAGAGCCGCCTACATTGCCCAGGAACAGGGAGAGCAGGCCGGCATCTCCGGAGGCCAGGGGTGTGGCACCGGTCACGCCGTCCGGGAGATTGCCGGTGGATGTAAACATTTCGAAAAAGCTGCTGCCCTTATAGTAAAACGGCTTTACCCAGGTGGTCATGTCCCCGGCAAAGGAAAGCAGCAGAAAAATACGGCCGGTAATGGCAGGGTTTGCAAAATTGCAGCCCAGGCCGCCGAACAGCTGTTTTACCACCGCAATTGCAAAAATACAGCCGATTGCGGCCTCCCACAGCGGCAGAGTTGCCGGCAGGTTCAGCGCCAGCAGCACACCGGTAAGCATGGCGCTGCCGTCTGAAACGGTGACTTTCTTTTGCATCATCTTCTGACAGACCAGCTCTGTAAACATGCTGACAACTGCACAAAAGACCACCAGCAGCAGTGCACGCGGCCCGAAAACCACTGTGGCTGCCACAATTGCCGGCACCAGCGCCAGTACTACCAGCAGCATGATCTTTTGGGTGGTCATACTGCTCCGTACATGGGGTGACGGAGATACAGTCAAAATTGATGTCATGTTTTTTCCTCCTATTTTTCATGGCGCAATCGGAACGGACACAGGACTTTTCCTGCGCCGTTCTTAGAACCTGTCTTCATAAGCGTATACACGTGTCTTGTGAAGACAGGCTCTCATACCATGCTTATTTCTTAATGCTGGACAGATAAAACGCCTTTGCCAGCTGATTGGTTTCGGCCACAGGCCGCTTTGCCGGGCAGGCATATGTACAGCAGCCGCAGTTCATACACAGCGTCACCTTTAATTTCCCCAGCGCCTCGCTGTCCTCCTGCCGGAACGCCTTTGCAATTTCCGTGGGCATCAGCCGCAGCGGACAGGCGTGAACGCATCTGCCGCAGTGGATACAGGCAGAGGGCTTGGGTGAAACAAACTTTTCCAGAGCCAGAATTGCATTATTGGCCTTCAGCACCGGATCGGCAGTATCCGGCACGGCAATACCCATCATGGGGCCGCCGTAGAGAATCTTTTTGGCGCGTGTCATGTCGCACTGTGCAAAATCCAGCACATCCTGCACCGGCGTTCCCACGGGCACCATAACGTTGCACGGATTTCCCACAGCGTCTCCATCTACTGTCACCATGCGCTGCACCATAGGCATGCCGGTTTTCAGATAGCGGCTGAGGAAGGCAACGGAAGAAACATTCATCACAATAACGCCCTGATCTGCCGGGAGCTGTCCCTCCATGACGGTGCGTCCCAGGGTGTGATAAATCAGCACCTTTTCTGCGCCCTGGGGATAAGTGGTGGGCAGGGAAACCACCTGGATTTCCGGGTGGGACTTTGCCTTTTCGGTGAGAATCCGGATGGCCTGCGGCTTATTGACTTCAATGCCGATGACTGCCTTGGGGATTTCCAGCCAGTGCATCACCTGACAGACACCGTCCAGCACCTCTTCCGGCGCTTCTACCATCTGGCGATAGTCAGAGGTGATATACGGCTCACACTCTGCTGCGTTGATCACCAGGGTATCGACTGCCTGCTTGGGATTCAGCTTGACATGAGCGGGAAAGCTGGCACCGCCCATTCCCACGAGGCCGCTCTCCCGGACAGCCTGCAAAAAGCTGGCCTTATCGGTTACGACAGGCGGACAGACCGCCGGACAGACCGTCTGCGCGCCGTCTGTTTCGATTTCTACCATGGGACAGGTGCGGCCGTTGGACATCCGATAGGTGGAAATGGCCTTTACTGTGCCGGACACCCCGGAATGAATGGGCACGGCCATAAAGGCATCCGTGTCCCCGATTTTTTGCCCCACCTGTACCGTTTCCCTGGGCTTTACCACTGGTGTACAGGGAGCGCCGATATGCATGCTCATGGGAATCCGCACCAGCTTTGGCAGCGGCAGCGGCACACAGGCGCTGTTCTCCGTGTTTTTATGGTGTGCCAAACGCACACCATGCAGTTTCTTCATAGGGTACAACTCCTTTCAGCAGCGACGTTCTGCTGCTCTCCTGGGTAGGCTGACAAAAGGTATCAGCGCTTTCGGAGCCGTTCTTTTTGAGCAGAGCGGCTCCTGTCAAGACCTGGATGAAGCCATCCAGGTTATAAAAAAAGCCTGCCTTCACCACTGCAAGCCTGTGAAGACCGGCTTTTTTCTTACACATCAATCATTCGGCGTAAAGTCCAGACCATCGCTGACATACAGCGTGCCGTCCTTGTCCTGCGCCACAATCTGATAATCCGCGGCATGGAGGTGAGACTCGATTCCGGCAGTGCCCTCCATCCAGATGGAAGTAGAAAGAAAATCAGACATCAGTCCGCTGTCACAAAATACCGTTACCGTGTTAAGGTCCGTCTCTGCCGGCATGCCGGTAACAGGATCCAGAATGTGACAGTACTGCTTTCCGTCATCTGCGGTAAAATACCGCTCATATCCCCCGGAGGTGGACAAAAAGCAGGCATCCACAGACGCAGTGCCCAGTGCGCCGTCCCCGTCCGGATCCCGGATTTCCAGACGGAACGGTGCGCCGTCCGGCTTTTCGCCGTAGCACAGAATGGACGAGGTCATGGAGACTGTGCCCCAGGTGATCCCGGTGTCCTGCTCCAGGAGCGCCTTGACCTGATCCAGGGCGTAGCCCTTTGCCACCGCGCCGCAGTCCAGCTGTGCCCCGTCTGCCAGCGTCACCGTATCTCCGGAGGTGCTGACATGGGCAGGCGAAATGGTGGGCAGCACAGCGCGCAGCTCTGTCTCAGAAGGCACATGGGGGTGATCCGTGGTAATCCCCCAGAGCGCCGTCAGCTTTCCTACAGTCAGATCCACCCGGCTGCCGAAGCGCTGCTGCAAATCGGCAGTCTGCGCTGTGATTTCTGCAAGCTCCGGGATGCCGGACAGGGTCCCTGCCGCATTCAGACGGGAAATGTCGCTGTCCGGGTCATAGTTATCCAGCATCTGATCCAGCCCGGACAGCCGCTGCGCCGCCGCATCGCCGGATCCGCCGTGCAGCGAAATGGTACAGGCCGTATCCATCACCCAGACGGTCTTGGTCTCCGCCGGTGTCTGCGGGGCGGCACAGGCCGTCAGAAGCAGCGGCAGCCCCAGAAAAACTTTTTTCCAGTCTATCATAAAAACAACTTTCTTTTCCGGCGTATTTGTGGTATAATGGTTTTGGAAAAAAATCCATCATGTCCGATTTCTTCAAAAACCACCTTATATTATAATACAACTGCGCACTTTTGTAAATGGGAAACAATTGCTTATTTTACAACCAAATTATGATATTTTTTGGGGATTATTCCCACGCGTGCTGCTTATGCAACACATCGGAATTTTTCTTGCGCAAAAGGGCGTTTTTTCATCATTTCAGGAGGTATCTATTCAGATGAAAGGTTATCGCATCAGCGTCATCCGGCACGGAATGACGGCCGCCAACGAAAACGGCATCTATATCGGCCGCACAGACTATCCCCTCTCCAACAAGGGCGCGGCAGAGCTGGCCGGAAAAACAGACGAATTTGTCTATCCCAATGTGGCACGGGTCTACAGCAGTCCCCTGCGCCGCTGCATGGAAACCGCAGACATCCTCTTTCCGGATGTGCCTGTCCAGACCGTAGACAATCTCATTGAAATGGACTTCGGCAAATTTGAGGGGAAAAAGGCAGACGAACTGGTACAGCTGCCGGAATTCAAGGCGTGGCTGAAAGGCGGCCTGGACTGCCGTCCGCCCCAGGGCGAAAGCGTCAAGGAGGTACAGCTGCGCATCTTCAAATCTCTCCGGGAAATCATCGCAGACATGATGCAGGAAGACCTGCTCCACTGTGCCGTTATCACCCACGGCGGCATTATTTCCAACATGCTGGCCGGGTTTGGCCTGCCGAAAATTCCGGCAGATCAGCTGCAATGTGCACCGGGCGAAGGCTTTGACATCTATGTCACCGCAGATCTCTGGCAGCGCTCCCAGGCCTTTGAAATTCTGGGAATGGTCCCCTATCAGGGCTAAAAATTGATCTTTATCAGCATAAAAAACGGATCTTTGCCGCAGATGGCACAGATCCGTTTTTTGCGCCGCTTTGCGGCAAATGCGTACAAAAAAACCCGGAAACAACGATTATCGTCATTTCCGGGTTTTGCAATTTGGTGACCCGTACGGGAATTGAACCCATGATTCCGCCGTGAAAGGGCGGTGTCTTAACCTCTTGACCAACGGGCCGTATGGTAGCGGCAGCAGGATTCGAACCAGCGACCAATCGGGTATGAACCGAGTACTCTAGCCAACTGAGCTATGCCGCCACATCAAAAAAGCAGCTTCAAAGTGACGTTTTCTCAATCACTTCTGCATTTCCTGCGACTGTTATAGTATACTACAAATCGAAAGGAAAGTCAAGCACTTTTTTGAGAATTGTATACTTGCATAAGTGTAAATCGTTTTTTTATCCAGCAATACAGCAATATGCACAGGATTCAGACACCAATTGCCCCGTTTCTGCAAAAAACCGCCCATTCCTGCCGCTCCGGCTAAATATTTCCGCAAGAGCCAGAAGGGGAGAGGGGCTATTTCTGTTTGGGGCGAAAAACAGCCGCACAGATCAGGCCGAACACCATTGCTGCTGTAATACCGCCGGAGGAGGCAGTCAGGCCGCCCAGAAAGATGCCGAGGAATCCCTTTTCCTGCACGGATTCCCGCACGCCCTCTGCCAGCAGATTGCCGAAGCCTGTCAGCGGTACGCTGGCGCCCCCGCCGGCCAGATCGACCAGAAGGGGATAGACCCCCACGGCAGAGAGGAATACACCGGCCACCACATAGGCAGTCAAAATCCGCGCCGGTGTCAGTTTCGTATAATCAATGAGCACCTGTCCCACGGCACAGAGCAGGCCGCCGATCAGAAATGCCCAGAGCAAATCCGGTATCATGGTTGCATCTCCTTCCTGAAAAAACGAGTGCTGCTTTCCACAGGTTTTCCTGACTTTCCACAAGTCTCTGTGGAAACCTGCATTTTCCTTTTGCAAAACACTTTTCCACAATTTTTTCCTGCGCCGAAGCACGGCAGCATTTTCCACAGTGGATTGTCAAAAGTGCTTCGGCTCCTATTTTTCTGCATTGTGGAAAGCAGGCTCCGACACGCAGATTTCCACAAGATGTGAAATGCCGGGAATGCTCTCTCCCTGTTGAGAAGCCGTAGGGGACATCAGTGCCCCTGTTGCCGCAAACAGAACCCGGTGGTATGTCCGATCCTGAAGCATGGGCAGAAAATGGCCGCACAGCAGGCTGGCACTGCATCCGCACCCGGAACCGCCGGCGTGAGTGTCCTGGGTCTCGGGATCAAACATCATGGCGCCGCAGTCCTGATGCACCCCGTTGATATCGTATCCCTGTTTCATCACCAGATCACATACCAGCTCACTGCCGATGCAGCCCAGGTCTCCGGTGATAATGGCATCATAGGAAGAGGGCTGGGTTCCGGTGGCCTGGAGATAGCGCACAATGGTATGCGCCGCCGCCGGTGCCATGGCTGCCCCCATGTGGTTGGCATCCGTCACACCCAGATCTACAATGGTGCCAATGCAGCAGCCGGTGACGAAAAGGCCGGAAGCCCGTTCCGGTTCTTCCTCCGGCTGACGGAGAATGACTGCTCCGGAAGCGGTACACGTCCACTGTGCCGTGGGAGGTCGCTGTCCGCCATAGGCCAGGGGAAAGCGGAACTGCCGCTCTGCCGTAGAGAAATGGGAAGAAGTCACCGCCGCCGTATATTCGCCCACGCCGGATGCCGCCAGCAGGGAAGCGGTCAAAAGTCCCTCTGCCATGGTGGAACAGGCACCATAAATGCCCAGAAAGGGAATTTCCAGCGGCCGCAGTCCATATGTGGAACCGGTGCACTGATTGATCAGATCTCCGGCACAGATACAGCTGAGCTGGGATTCCTCCATGCCGCACTTTTCCAGCGCCAGCAGCACGGTCTGCCGCTGCATGGTACTCTCCGCCTTTTCCCAGGTCTCCTGTCCGAAATGGGCATCCGGTTCAATCCGGTCAAAGCACGCGCCCATAGGGCCTTCGCCCTCTTTTTTTCCTGCCACGGCCGCATAACTGATGATGCGCGGCGGCAGGGGATATTGAAACACACCTCGTGCCAATGCTCGTACCATTTGCAATTCACCTCGCTGACAGTATGTGCAATGGCAGTGCATTTATACGCGGCAGGACGGAATTTTCCGGAAAACAGAAAGAACCTGCATGGATACAGGTTCTTTGCGTATAAACACCGCGCAGGCAGGACACAATAGAAAGGAACACCGCAAAATCCGATACGTATAAGAACATGTTTTCAAAAATGTCGCTTTAGGTCGTGTTGACACTAAGCCTAACAACGCATCTTTTCGGCAAAATTTCACGCATCCTGCGTTAAAAAGTCTTGACAGGCGACAGCCTGTCTGCGACTTTTTGCCTTGTCTACGTAAAATTTATGCTCGAAAATCTGCATATTATCTTAGTGTCAACACTCCCTAGAAAGGAAATTGTTTTATGAAAATCAGCCGTACTCTTTATGAAACCATGCAGAATCAAACTGCGCCAAAGTCAAAGTCCTGGAAAAACATCCCTCTGGCTTTTCTGATCGGGGGACTGATCTGTGCCATTGGAGAGGCCGGGATTCACATTCTCACCGAATATGTGGGATTGGAACAAAAGGCCGCCTCCGCCTGGATCTCCATTGGACTGGTGGCCGTAAGCGCCATTCTCACCGGTCTTGGTTGGTATGCAAAGCTGGCCAAACACGCCGGTGCCGGAACGCTGGTTCCCATCACCGGATTTGCAAACGGTGTGGTTTCTTCCGCCATTGAAGCCCGCACCGAAGGGTGGATTCTGGGCATTGGCACCAAGATTTTCACCATTGCCGGCCCGGTCATTCTCTACGGAACTGCCGCTTCTATGCTGTATGGTCTGATCTATTTTATCTGGCAGTGTTTTTAGCGCGGAGCACCAACAAATTGATTTCCGGCGGATTCCCCATGCGGGGTTTTCCGATTCCGCCGGATACATACATTTTCGTGTTCTTTTTTTGGTAGAGACCCTTGTCATAACGGGGGAAGAAGCGGCGCTCCGGTGACAGCATGCCGCCCACAAACGGCAGCCGAATCAGACCGCCGTGCATGTGTCCGCATAGCACCAGGTCTGCGCCCCAATCGGCATAGCTGTCCAGCAGCAGGGGATTATGCGCCAGCAAAATGGTACAGCCTTCCGAGGTGCCCAGCGCCTGATGGAGTTTCTCCGGGGGATAGGGTTCCAGGTGCCGGAAGCTGTGGTTTTCATCCCGATAAATCCGGGAGGATAATGCCGCGCCGCACAGATACAGGGGTGCAGTTGTCTGCGTCTGGGAAAGCGTCACGGTTTCATCTGACAGCAGCTTACAGCCGGATTCCCGAATGGTATGATACAGCCGCTGCTGCACCTCCGGCGGCAAATCCAGTTCATGATTTCCCGGGCAAAGATACACCGGCGCGACAGAACGGAGATTTTGCAAAAAGCGCCCGATCGAAGTAAAATCCTTCATATCCCGGGAAACCAGATCACCGGTAAGAACGATATAGTCTGGTTTTTCTTTTTGCGCACACCGGACAATGCGGCAGTTATCCTGTCCCATTTGCCGATGGTGCAGATCGGTAATTTGCAGAATCCGCAGACCGTCCCACTGCTGGGGGAGACGCGCTAGGGAAATGGTTTTCCGGCGCAGCAGGAGAAGCTTTTGCTCCACGCAAAACCACAGCAGCAACAGTGCAAACAGCAGAAGTACAATTATCATCCAGATCATTCGGCCGCTCCTTCCTGTTTCTGCCGGAGGTGATGATCCTGCAAACGCAGCAAAAGTACATCCAGCCCGGAAAAAAACAGCACATAGCAGGAAGTCAGCATCATGCGTCCAGCATAGAGGGCAATGGTTTCCGTCCGGCCGCCAGTGGGCAGCATATTGGCGTGGTACAAGTACAAGTCCGGATTTTGCAAAAACAGGATTCCGGAAAATAAAGCGCAAAGCAAAAACGGAATCAGTACGCCGCTGAAAAAGACCTCCAGCCGCCGAAGGCCGCGGCTCTCTGCGGTATCCGACTGATAGACATGATACACCGCACACAGCAGCAGCGGTGTCAAAAATAACAGTCCGGCAGGAAAGGACACCCACTGATAAATCAGCCAGTGGAACAGCTGCAAAAACAAGCTGCATCCGCCCACCAGCAAAAGCTTCTTCCATTTTTTCAAATCATTCCATCTCCTTTCGCTTTTTGTGGTGTTTCACGTGAAACAGGTTTTTAAGAACCCCCTCCACCGCCTAGGGGAGGCTTAGAACCTGTCTTCACAAGCGTATACAAGTGTCTTTTCGGCAAATTTTGCTGCATA
>UQYK01000033.1 GCA_900545285.1 uncultured Ruminococcus sp. | reverse complement strand
TTTTTGTGAAATATGACGGGAAATTTGCAAGCAGATGGCGTGCAAAGTCGCCAGATGCTCTTTGTGCGGTATTGCCTTTACAAAGAGAGGAGTGAAAATTCTGCCATGTCTGAACAATCTTCTGTGCAGCACGTTTTGACCAAATCGCAGCTCTGCTATTTCAGCCGGCAGTTTTCCAATATGTTTGGACTGCCGGTACGCCTCTACCGACAGCAGGAGAAGATCTACACCTATTCTCCGGTGCAGCTGGCAGCAGATCCCGTGACGCTCTGCATCGCTGTACTTTTGCAGGAAACCGAACCACTGGGCTATTTCTCCTATCACGATATGTTTTACTATGGCTATGTCTGGTATCAGTCGTACTGCTTTGTTGCCGGACCGGTCAGCGAACTGGCAATTTCGGAACATGAATTAAAAAAACTGGGCTGTTCGCTGCATTTGCAGCCGGAACAGATTCCAGCGTTTGCAGCTGAAATGAAAACGCTTTCGGGGATGCACCCGGATACCCTTTTGCAGGCGATGATCTTATATAATTTCACAGTCAATCGAACCATGTACGACATTTCTGATCTGCGGATTCTGCAAAGGGAACAGAAAGCAATTGCAGCAGAAATGAAAGAAAATGAGATCCTGTCCAATCCGGAAAGCAGAAATCCAGAAGGACATATGCGTTCCCTGTCGATTGAGCAGGACATCATTCAGAAAGTGCAGCAGGGGGATGTAGACGGCTTGATTGACGGTGCAACAAAAATTCCGGCAGTTCGTTCCGGACAGCTTGCACCGCAGCTGCTGCGGCATCACAAGAACTTCTTTATTCGTCTGGAAACCATTATTTCCCGTGCGGCAATTCAGGCCGGCCTACCTGCAGAAGAAGTTCTGGAAACGGAGGAACGCTACATTTCCAAATGTGAATCTCTGCCGGACATGGAACGCATCAAGAACTTACAGTATCACATGATTCTGGACTATGCTGACCAGGTACGAAAGCTGAAACAGTGCGGCGGCAGCCAGTCCCGACTGGTGCGAAATGTGTTGCAGTATATCCGCAGCCATATGGCAGAACCGATTCGCACCGCAGACATTGCAGCATATTGCGGCAAAAGCCGCGGCGGACTGACTATGGAATTCAAAAAACAAACTGGCAGGAATCTGTCTGATTTTATTCAGCAGCAAAAAATGCAGGAGGCAGAAACACTGCTGTTGAAAACAGAGCAAAATCTCTCCCAGATCAGCAATCTGCTGGGGTTCTCGTCCCAGAGCCATTTTACACGAGTTTTCAAAAAAGTTCATGGCGTGACACCCACAGAATTTCGAAAATCGCAGGGATAAAATTTACTTTACAAATATATAAATTGCATGACAATCCTGCAATACAAGAGCTTTGCTTTCTGTTACAATGAATGTAGTTTGAATCGAAAATTACAGCAACAGAAGGAGGAATTTTTTGTATGAACAAGCAAAAATGGATGGCGGGACTGACTGCGGTACTGTGCAGTGCAGGTGCATTATCCTGTTTTCCGGCAATTTCAGGAACAATATCTGCGGCAGAACTGGTCAGCAACGACTTTGAAGTCAACTACGGCGGCTGGCACGGCAACGATGATGCTGTAGCTTTGACAGCAGAAGACGGCATCGGTCGCAACACGTCCCGTGGTATGTCTGTTACCGGACGAACCAGCATGTCTGACGGTGCCAGTGCAGAAAAGGGCTTCTATCTTTCCGGCGGAGAAACCTACACATACAGCGTGTGGGTGTACAGTGAAACTGCGGAGCGTTTTCATCTGTCTCTTTCCTGTGCAGATCTGGACACGGCACAGGAAACGGAAACCGAACTGACGGCAAAACAGACCAGAGCCGGCAAATGGACGAAGCTTTCCGCTTCTTATCGTGCACCGGAAAACAGCGGCGAATTCCGGCTGACCATTACCACAGACAGCACCAACGATTTTGTGTTTGATGATGTCACCGTAACAGGAAAGCAGGACAGCAACGAGGTTTCTGCGGCGGCTGCGGAAAAGGGACTGAAAGACGAGTTTGCCGATTATTTTCGGGTGGGCAATATTCTCAACGGCAGTACTGTAAAGAACTCCACCATTACTGCCAGCGTGCTGAAGGACTATAACAGCATCGAGTGCGAGAACGAAACCAAGCCAGATGCAACACTGGTGCAGTCCCAGTGCAGCGAAACGAATATCGGTGTTTCTCTGAACAATGCTGCCAGCATCATGGACTTCTGCGTCAATAATAACATTGCCATGCGTGGTCATACGCTGGTGTGGCATAGCCAGACACCGCTGTGGTTTTTCAAAGATAACTTCAATGCCAGCGGAAACTGGGTTTCCTCGGCAGTCATGGATCAGCGTATGGAAAGCTACATCAAAAATATGTTTGCGGCAATCAAGACCCAGTATCCGGATCTGAATCTCTATGCCTACGATGTGGCGAATGAGTGTATCAGCGACGACAGCAACCGTACTGCCAACAACGGCGGCACCAGAGAGCCGGGTGAGAACATCAGCGGACAATCACCATGGGTACAGGTCTACGGCAGTAATGCCTTTGTGGAAAAAGCCTTTACCTATGCACGGAAATATGCACCGGAAAGCTGTGCTCTCTACTATAACGATTACAATGAGTATTGGGATCACAAGCGGGATGCCATTTATAGTATGTGCAAGTCTCTCTATGAAAAAGGCTTGCTGGACGGCATTGGCATGCAGTCCCACATCAACGCAGATTATGACGGATTCTCTGGCGTGTCGGCATACACCACGGCAATGAAGAAATTTCTTTCCATTGGCTGTGATGTGCAGATCACAGAATTGGACATCACCATGGAAAACGGCAAGTACACTCTCCAGCAGCAGGCGGATAAGTATAAGGCAATCTTTCAGGCTGCCATGGACTGGAACAAAAATCCCAGCTCAGACGGCAGAGTGACCGCCGTGTGCATCTGGGGGCCGAACGATGCCAACACATGGATCAAAACGGAGAACACTCCGCTGCTGTACGATACCAATCATCAGCCGAAGCTGGCATATACCACACTGACCTCTATGATCCCCCAGTCGGAGTGGGGCGACGGCAGCAATCCCGGCGGCAATGACAAACCCATTGAACCGAATGAATACGGCTGGTATTTCCAAAGCACATTTGAGGGCGATACAGACAGCTGGGAAGGCAGAGGCAGTGCAGATGTTCTCACCAGCGGCAGAACCGCCTATGTGGGCAGTGAAGCATTGTTGGTGCAGAACCGGGCGGCTGCGTGGAATGGTGCCGGAAGAACACTGAATCCCAAGGTGTTTGTACCGGGAAAAGAATACAGCTTTAGCGTTAACGTGGAATACTTTGACGGCGATGCAACCGACCAGTTTTTCCTGAAACTGGCATATACCGATGCCAACGGCGAGGCACAGTACGCTACCGTGGCAGAGGGAACTGCCGTCAAGGGCGAGTGGGTACAGCTTGCCAACAAAAACTATCAGATTCCGGCAGATGCCACGAATATGGTGCTGTATGTGGAAACCGCAGAAAGTACAAATAACTTCTATCTGGACGAGGCGATCGGTGCTGTGGGCGGAACGTCCATCATCGGTGCAGGGGAATCCAAACCGTTCCATCGGGGCGATGTCAATGCAGACGGTGTCATTAACGGCATAGATCTGGCACTGGCACGACAGGGCGTTTCCGGTGCATTCTCCGGCAATGCAGCAAGTCTGGCAGCAGACGTAGACCAGAGCGGCAGTGCAGACGGTACAGACCTCCAGCTGATTCAGGATTATCTGCTGGGAAAAATCACAGAATTTCCGATCGCAGAAAAAACTGTGGATACAGCAGCAATGGAAAAGCTGTTTGCCGGAATTACGCCAGCTGCCAGCTATAAAGCAGAAGGGGAAAATAACCCGCTGTTTACCCAGCGATTCGGAGCTGACCCTGGTGTCATGGAGTATAACGGCAGAGTGTATGTCTACACCACCAACGATGTCATTGAGTATGACAGCAATGGAAATGTCACCGAAAATACCTACGCACAAGTCAACAAGATCAACTGTATCTCCTCTGATGACATGGTAAACTGGACCGATCATGGTGCGATTCCGGTGGCAGGTACAGAGGGAATCGCCAAATGGGCAACTTGTTCCTGGGCACCCTGTGCCGCACACAAGACCATCAATGGCAAGGAAAAGTTTTTCCTCTATTTCTGTAACGGCGGAAATGGTGTCAGCGTGCTGACCGCAGACAGCCCCACTGGTCCGTGGAGCGATCCGCTGGGAAAGGCACTGGTTACCAGAGCCACACCCAATTGCGGTGATATAACATGGCTGTTTGATCCGGCAGTTATGGTAGACGATGACGGGACGGGTTATCTCTGCTTCGGCGGCGGCATACCGGACGGAAAGGATGCCATGCCGGGGACTTCCCGTGTGGTAAAACTGGGCGAAGATATGATCAGTCTTGTCGGAACACCGGTAACCATTGAAGCACCATATCTGTTTGAGGATTCTGGTCTCAACAAGATCGGAGATACCTACTATTACACTTACTGCTCCAACTGGAATACTTCCGGAAATTCCTATGGTATGACCAGCGCTGCCATTGAGTATATGACTGCCAGCAATCCTCTTGGTCCGTATACTTATGGCGGAGAACTGTTTCCGAATCAAGGAAATTTTTTCGGACTGTACGGCAATAATCATCATTCCATCTGTGAGGTAGACGGACAGCTGTATTTGTTCTATCATAACCGCAGTGTAGAAAAGGCAATGGGGATCGAGGGCAACTATCGCAGCCCGCAGGTGGATCAGATCACAATGAACGGTACGAAAATCAATACGGTTACCGGCACAATGAAAGGAATCGCACAGCAGAAGTCTGTGGATCCCTACGTCAAAAATCCGGCAGAGATGATGTCCAACCAAGCCGGTATCAATGTTCGCGGACTGGGCGATACAGTTGTCACAGAGATTGACAAAGGCGACTGGATCAAGGTCAGCGGTGTTGATTTTTCCAAGGGTGCATCGCAGATCGTTCTGACAGCATCTTCAAAGTCCGGCTGTGCAGTGAAGATCTGCACCGGTTCTCCCACGGGAAAAGCTGTTGGATACGCAGAAATTCCGGCGGGCGGTAAGATGTCCGAAGTTTCGGCTGCGGTACAGGGACTTACCGGAAATCAGAATTTGTACTTTGTATTTAGTGGTCAGGCAGAAATGGACTGCTGGATCGCAAAGTAAAAAATGATTTTCTCCCCAATGGGAAGAATCATTTGCAATAAACCTCTGCGGTTCTGTTCCAATCCGCAGATAAAAAAAGAAATCTCTGAAAATCCATGTTGTTCCAAGGAGTTTTAGGATTTTGTTTCTTTGAAAAACGGTGGCTTTTTGAACTGAGTCCAAAAAGTCAGACAAAAATTCAAAAGAAAATTTATACAAAGCGACTAAGAGAAATCTTGGTCGCTTTTGTTATACAGCTTGATGTCTGAATTCTACGGGAGATTGACAAGCGGTGCTTTTTCTGCACTTTCCATCAACGCCTCCTGCATGAAGTACTGACCGACATTTCTGGGAAGCACACCGTAGGGACTGGCTTTTTTATACTTCACAGTGAGAAAAGTGACATTCTTCTCGCACCATGCCTATAGAATTTCAATTCCTTTCTCCCCTTGAAAACCCAGTTTCCAAAACACCACAGTTCAACAAACGCATGTTTGACACTTGTCATATGCTGCAATTTTTCCAGCCAATGGATTCACATCCATTCACTGCCTATTTTTGATGTTAGCGTGTTCCAAGAAAGACAGCACAAAAAAGCACATCACTCTTTGCATCCATTTCCTGCAAAAAGTAATGTGCTTCTTAGCCTTCTTATGCTTCTGAAAGGCTTTCCGATCTCATCAAGCCATGGATTTCCTGCCGATTCGGCATCACCTTTAACGCACCCTTTCGCGTCGTAATCAGCGATGCTCCGGCATTTGCAAAATGCAGCAGCTCCAGAAGCTGCTCTTTCGTGAGCTTGTCTACTTCATGCTCCAGCACATAGTTCAGCACGCAACCGAAAAATGTGTCTCCTGCACCAGTTTTTTCCACGGATTTCACATCATAGACCGGTGCTTTTGCCGCTGCATTTCTCGTATAGGCACAGCTTCCGTTTCCGCCCAGCGTGATGCAGATCAGCTGCATTTGCGGATACTTTTCCAAGAGTTCCCTTGCTGTCCGGTCGTAGTCCGAATGCCCGAACATAAACTCCACCTCATTGTCTGAGATTTTCAAAAGATTGCATTTGGAGAACCCGTATTCGATTTCGGTTCTTGCATCTTCAAGATTGTTCCAGAGCGGTTCCCGCAGATTCGGGTCAAAAGAGAGCATCGCTCCGCTTTCTGTCGCAGCATCTATGGCAAATCTGGTGGCTTCCCGAACGCCTGCATGGGTCGAGGAAAGCGTCCCAAAGTGAAAGATTCTGGAATCCTGAATCAAATCTGTACGCACTTCCTGCCTGGTCAGCATCATGTCAGCACCCGGATTGCGAATAAAGCTGAACTCCCGTTCACCGCCGGCAAAGGTATGCACAAAGGCAAGTGTCGTCGGAACACCTGCATCTGCCACCAGGCCGTCTGCACAAATTCCAACCTTTTTTATGGTTTCAGAAAGCTGCCTGCCGAACATATCTGCTCCGACTTTTCCAATGAACGCCGTATGCTTTCCCAGCTTAGAAAGCATGGCAAGCACATTACAGGGAGCGCCGCCCGGATTCGCTTCCAGCAAGGGATTTCCCTGCGGACTGATTCCGTTTTCGGTAAAATCGATCAGCAGTTCGCCCAAAGCTGTTACATCATATTTTTTCACCGCATTCACCTTACTCTATCGTATACAACGTATATGCTTCGCCAGTGACTACATCCGACAATCCGTATACCACACTGCTGATCACAGCTTCGCCCTGATTGGCATAGACTTCGATCAAATTGGAGTCTACATAGATCTCCAGTTCACAGCCGTCCCTGAGTACCGGTGTTTCCGCAGTCAATCGATATTTGCTGTCTTTCACAAATACAGCAGAGCGATCTGTGAAAAGCTTGTCCTGTTCCCGCCAGATCCGGTATCCTCCAATGTTGATACACTCGCCATTTTTCAGCGAGGTCTTTACCAGATAGCCAGACTTGCCCGCCTGCTCCGGCAAAGAAATCTCCTTGGTAAAAGCGTTTTGGATATGCGGATGAGGGCGAAAATAAATACGATCGTTCTTCACAGAAACCACTCTTGGAATACACATCATGCCGTTCCACTTACCGTCTACTGCCTGCGGCATTCTCATCCATGCAATAACAACACGATTGCCATTTTCATCAGTCGTACTCTGCGGAGCATAGAGATCCAGCCCATAGTCCAAAAACTGATTGTTATCTGCAAGCTGCATCGTTCCGGTCGCTTCATCGAATGTGGAGAACAGACAGATCGCTGCGGAATCATACGCTTTTCCATCGTTCAAAAAAGCCATGGGAGAAAACACCGTAATCCCCTTACCATCCACCTCAAAATAGTCCGGGCATTCCCACATCCAGCCGAAGTTGTCCTTTTCCACGTGGCTGAGATATTTCCAGTTCTGCAAATCCCTGCTCTGATAAATCAGCAGTCTGCCCTTTTGGGCAACAGAACTTCCCAGTACCATGTACCACGCATCTGTTCCACGCCATACCTTCGGGTCACGAGTGTGCGTTTTACTGCCGATCTTACCTTCTGCAATTGGGGGAATGATTGTCTTCTTTTCTTGAAGGTTATCAAAAGTCATACCGTCTGTGGAAGAGATCATCATCTGTGCCGAGAGAAACTGATCGTTCCGACAGTGGTTAATGTTCTCCGGATCCTCCTCCAGATAGTTGACACCGGTATAATACAAGTACATCGTTCCGTCCTGCTCCACAGCACTGCCGGAGAAGCAGCCGCTGCGGTCGTCGGTCTTGGTAGGATACAGGGCGATTCCCTTTTCCTCCCAGTTCACCAGATCCTTGCTGACAGCGTGTCCCCAGTGCATTCTGCCCCACTGCGGTGCATAGGGAAAGCACTGATAAAACAGATGATACTGTCCCTTGTACCAGATAAATCCGTTCGGATCATTGATCCAGCAATTCGGGGCTTTGAAATGAATTTTCTGCATAGTATCCTCCTAATTAGAAAAGACTCTCTTCGGTTTGCATATCAAAAAAGTGCATTCTGGACGGAACAAAGGCAAATTCTATGGCATCTCCGGGCTTGCTGATCTCATATTTGGATACTCTCGCCACCGAGGCAGTGCCACCGAAGTTAAAGTACAGATTGTTCTCATTTCCCATAACTTCTACGCTGTCCACCGTTGCAGACATGATATTATCCTTGTAAAGATCCAGATTCTGCGGATCCAGCTTGATGTCCTCGCCACGAATGCCAAGAACCAGCGTTCCCTGTCTGCCGTCCAGTTTCGATACCACAGATTCCGGCAGCTGCATCTTACTGCCGTCGGAGAAAGTCATGGTATTCCCTTCCACTTTCACCTCATAAAAATTCATCTGCGGCGAACCGATAAATCCTGCCACAAACTTATTTGCCGGATGCTCATACAAGTCCATCGGCTTTCCTACCTGCTGGATCACACCGTCTTTCATAATGACAATGCGGTCTGCCATAGTCATTGCCTCTACCTGATCGTGCGTCACATAAATAGTGGTACTGCCCAGTTGCCGGTGCAGCTTGCTGATCTCGCTTCTCATGCTGACTCTCAGCTTAGCGTCCAGATTGGAAAGCGGCTCATCCATGAGAAACAGCTTCTGATCCTTGACAATTGCACGTCCCAATGCTACTCTCTGCCGCTGACCGCCGGAAAGATTCTTCGGCTTCCGATAACGATATTCCGAAAGTCCCAGAATATCGATTGCCCAATCCACCTTCTTCTTGATTTCCGCTGCCGGCACCTTCATATTCTTCAAACCATAGGAAATGTTCTTTTCCACTGTCATGTGCGGATAGAGGGCGTAGTTCTGAAATACCATAGAGATGCCGCGATCTCTCGGCAAAACTGCATTCATACGCTTTCCGTCAATGTAGAAGTCGCCACTGGTGATTTCCTCAAATCCGGCAATCATACGAAGTGTGGTCGATTTTCCGCAACCGGACGGCCCAACAAAAGCGATGAATTCACCTTCTTCAACGGAAAGACTGAAATCGGTTACGGAATTTTTATCTGCACCTGCATATTTCTTACAGATGTTCTTCATTTCAATAAAGCTCATAAGTTAACCCTCCTTGGAACCTGTGGAAACGACACCCTCTACAATCTGCTTGGAGAAAAGGGCATAGATAATAATAACCGGAATGGTAATCAGGGTGATGACAGCAAGTGTCTGTCCCATGGTTGTATTGTCGTTGGATGTGATGGAGTTCAAACCGATCTGAGCGGTCAGAAGATCGCTGGACGTGAACACCAGTGACGGCCAGAGGTAATCATTCCATACATTCAGGAATGTGAAAACACTGACAGTTGCTACGACTGTTTTGGACATCGGCAGCACCATTGTAAAGAAATACTTCACAGGATTGCAGTGATCCAGCTGTGCAGCCTCCCATACATCATCGGGCAGGCTGACAAAAACCTGACGGAACAGGAAAATATTAAACGGATTGACGATCATCGGAAGCACATAACCAAAAACGGTATTCAGCAGTCCCATTTTGGAAACGAACATAAAGTTGATGGTGATAATGGTTTCTGTCGGAATGATCATCAGCATCATGATGATCGCCAGCCATCTGTCACGAAACGGAAACTTGATCTTTGCCAGAGCATAACCTGCCAGGCCGTTGACGATCACACCAGCCACGATCATGATTGCTGCATAGAACAACGTGTTTGCCATGAACCGGAGGAATCTGGTGTTGAACAAAATTTCCTTATAGTTATCGAAAAATCCCTTTTCCGGTGCGGGCGGAATAAATGCACTGACGGAATTCATATCTGCTGTGATCGCAGCGTCCGGTTTAAACGAATTTGCAATCATCCAAATGACTGGAAACAGGAAGAATAAGGACAGCACCAGCATTACTGCAACAAGGATTCCATTAGCGATTTTTTGCTTTTTTGTTTTCATGTTTCTCCTCCTTGTCCTTTGTCAAAAATGTTTGAATCATGGTGAGTATGACAACGAATACAGTAAAGACGATCGCCATTGCCGAAGCAAGACCAATTTCCCAGTTTACCGTACCGGTTTCGTAAATATCATAGACAATGGTATAGGTCGAATGAGACGGACCACCACCGGTCATTACCATCGGCTGCACGATCATACGGAATGCACCAATGGTTACTGTAATAAAGACGAACACACAAAGCGGTTTCAGCTCCGGCAGTGTGATATTCTTGAATTTGCTCCAGCCGCTGGCGTGATCCATTTCCGCAGCTTCATAGAGTGCCGGATTGATTGCCTGTAATCCGCCGAGGAATATGATCATCTGATAACCGACACCCTGCCAGACACTCATCAGTGCAATGGAAGGCAGTGCCTGATTGGCACCATAGATAAACGGCTGTGCATCAATGCCAAAGTGAGAGAGAACCGTGTTCAGAATACCCTCCGGACTATAGATCTGCATCCAGAGATTTGAAACAACTGCCAGGGACATGACTACCGGAATAAAAAATGCGACCTTGAAATATTTCTTACAAACTGTGACTTTGTTGATAAGCAGTGCCAGCCCCAATGCTCCCAGCGTTTGTAGCGGAACAATGATCAGTACAAACTTAACGGTATTTCCAAAAGCTGTGGTAAACAGATCGTCCTTAAAAATGGTACTGAAATTTTCCAGTCCTACAAAATGTGTCAGCTTTGGATTCAATGCAAAATAATCTGTAAAGCTGTAAATCAATGTGAGTATCATCGGAATGAACAGGAACACCGTCATCAGGACCAGTGCCGGTCCGAAAAAAGCCATTCCGAGAATGGAATTCGATTTCTTTTTCATGTTATCTTGTGTAACGCTTGAGCTTTGCGTTGATCCTTTCTACAGATTTATCCATTTCGTCTGTGACGTTTTTGCCGCTCAATCCAACGTCCTCCAGAACCTGCTGAAACGATGTGCTGACCTGCGGATAAACAGGTGTTTTCGGTCTGGGATGACCATAATCTCTCAGCTGTTCGTAAAGTGCCTTATAATTTTCGTCTTCCTCAAAAGTGGTGATCTGGTCATATGCCGCATAAGTGGAAGGCATACTCTTGGTTTTCTCATAGAGAAGAACGCCGCTGTCCACACCGCTCATCCATTTTACCAGCTCTGTAGCGGCTTCAATGTGTTCCGTTTTTGTAGTGGCAGCATATGCCCAGGAACCAGTCGGCGTATATCTGCCGCCGTCCCAGTTGTCACTGACAATATACGGTGCAACACCAAGGTCGATGTCACTGTAGCTCTGATAGATCGTGTTGACTTCCCATGCACCGTCAAACTTGAACGCTGCACGTCCGCTTTCAAACAGGTTTTCAATGGGCGTTGCTGACATATACTTGTTTTCCACCAGTCCTCTGAAGTACTGGAACACCTCCGCATTTTTGTCCGAGTTGAAATACCCGTCTGCGGTAAGACCATCCTCACTAACGAGATCGCCGCCATTGGACCAGATAAACGGAGCATAGTAATAGATGCTGGATTCGCCGACCGGAAAGGTCATGTCCAATGGATATCCGTTTTTGCTGTCCATGATCGGTTTCAGCTGCTCCAAAATATCCAGAAATTCCGAGAATGTCCAAGGGTGATCCTTATCGGGCACTTCAATTCCTGCTTCTTCCAGAATCGCCTTATTATAATAGAGACCTACGCTGGATTCCATGGCACCGAGTGCATATAACTTGTCATCGACCGTTCCCTGATCCAGAATGGAATCCAGATAAGCCGATTTTTCTTCCTCGCTCAATTCGGAAAGCGGCTGAATAATACCGTTTGCTGCATAGGCAGAAATATTCGGTCCGTCTACGGTGATGACATCAGGAAGATCTCCCGACATAACCGAAGCATTGATCTTATCCGAATAACCACCGCCGCTGTCATTTCTCGGAATAAATTCAATGTCTGCAAAATAGGTTCCGTCATACTTTTCATTGAAGCGTTCCACCGACGCTTTATAAGCTTCGCCTTCCGGTGTGTCCTCAATGGTATGCACCCACATGCTGATATACTGCTCTCCCTCATCATATCCCTTTACATCACCGGGCTTTACGGTTTTGCTGCACCCTGTAAGCGGAACTGCACTCGCCAGAATTGAAAGAGCCGTCAGAAATAATGGTAGCTTTTTCATCGCTTTTTCCCTCCTTCTTTTTAAGTAACCGGTTACTTTACTGATTACAGTATATCATGGAACCAGTTACTTGTCAAGATTTTTTCTGATTTTTGTGGCAATTTCTAAAAATCCTGAAAACGTTTTGTGCAATTCTACAAAACTGGTTACTTTACTAATTCTTTTATTGATTCAAAAACCGTTGTGTGCTATAATGAAGAGAGAAACAGGAGGCATGAAAAATGGCGAAAAAAAATGTAACCTTTGCAGATATTGCAGCATACACCGGCTTTTCCAAAACAACGATCTCCCGATATTTTAATAATCCGGACTCCATCACTGTGAAAAATCAGGAAAAGATCGCAAATGCCTTAGAGGTGCTGGACTATAAGGAAAATAAACTGGCAAGAGTCATGGCAAACGGCAAAACAGAAATGGTTGGCGTGATCATTCCCAATTTATACATGCACTATTATTCGGATATGCTGGATCACATTATTTCTACTTATGAGGAATACGGTTATAAATTCATCGTATTTGCAGGGAACGAGGATGCCGATGTAGAGCGGCGATATATTCAGGAGCTTCTCGCCTATAAGACAGAGGGCCTGATTATTTTAAGCCACACACTTGCCTCCGAAGAACTGGCAGAATACCATATTCCCATTGTTACCATTGAGCGGGAAGACGAACATGTGTGCAGTGTCAATACAGACAACTACATGGGTGGCGTGCAGGCGGCAACCGTTCTCGCCAAAAGCAGCTGCGACATTCTGATCCATGCAAATGCAGATTTTCCAAATACCATTCCAGCTTACGGACGAATTCAGGGATTTCAGGATTTTTGCGAAACAAACGGGTTGGAACATCGCATCATGATTCGGGATTTTGGTGCCAGCTTTGAAGAAAATAGTGCAGAGATCACAAAGTTTTTGCAGGAGATCGAAGAAATTTATCCCGAAAAAAATGTGGGAATCTTTATGCCCAATGACACCCACGCCAACATTCTGCTCAATCTTATTATACGAAAATATGGCACATTGCCGGAACGATATAAAATCGTTGGTTTCGACAACTCTCCCGTTTCCAGAGAGGCGATTTTTCCCATTACCACAGTTGGCCAACAAATGGACAAAATCGCACAGGAGGCAGTAAAACTGCTTTCACTGCAAATCAGCGAACGAAAAAAACGCAGACCCAAGCCGCTTGCCGCACCGATTCACAAGGTGCTTACACCAGTTCTGATCCGCAGAGAAACTACAAAATAAAAGCAATCCCCTTATCCGCAGAATGCCGATAAGGGGATTTTTTATAAAACGTTCCAAAAGGCAACGTATTACATTAGAGTTTATTTCGTGATAGATTGTCAAATCAAGTATGACACAATCAAAAATAGGATTTTTTCACACACATCTTCCATTTTGATACGTTTTCGTTTATTCTTCCCACAACGATTCCATAAATCGCACGAAGGCTGCTTTGCCTGTCTCACTTCTCCGGAATACACCAGCATCTAACAAAACCTGCTCGAACACCTTCCCCACTTCTGTGTGCAAGATATCCCATGCATTTTCTGCTGAAAATTCCGGATGCTGTTTCAAAATGGAAACAGCCCAGTCAGCATGTGATGCGGTCAGCGGATTCGCCGTCAAATCTGCACCAGAAAGCATTGCCGTTCTCACAGCATCCAGTTCCACTGCAAGACGTGAGGGCAGCACTGCAAGCCCCATGACCTCGATCAGGCCGATGTTTTCCTTTTTGATGTGGTGCAACGACGGATTGGGGTGGAATAGTCCCAGCGGACGTTCTTCCGTAGTGCGATTGTTTCGCAGAACCAGATCACACTCATAGGTACTGCCATGCATTCTGGCGATCGGTGTGATGGTATTGTGCGGCACACCATCAGTGGAATCCAATATCTGCACACTTGCATCGCTATAGGTACGCCACTTTCCCAGAATCTTGCTGCAAGCCGCAGCGAGCATGCTCCGATTTGATGCCTGCAGCCGTATCACAGACATGGGCCATTTTACAATGCCCACCTGAACATCCGGAAACTGAGGGAGCACATAGTATTTTTCAATCGGTGCTTTTGCCATGGCAAAGGTATAGTTGCCGCCCTGAAAATGCTCATGACTGAGAATCGAACCGCCCACAATGGGCAGATCTGCATTCGAGCCAATGAAATAGTGGGGCAAAATATCCAGCACATCAAACAGTTTCTCAAGCACTGCCGCATCGATCTTCATTGCTGTATGCTTTTCGTTGAACACAATGCAGTGCTCGTGGTAATACCCATAGGGCGAATATTGCAGCTGCCACGGTTCTCCCTGAATTTGCAGCGAAACCGGACGCAGATTTTGCCTTGCCGGTTGTTTCAAGTTGCCGGCAAACCCTGCATTTTCCGGACACAGCTGGCACTTGGGATATGCAGATGCCTTGGCAGATTTTGCTGCGGCAATGTCCCTGGGATCTTTCTCCGGCTTGGAACGATTGATCGTAATGTCCAGTGTGCCGTATTCGGAAGCATATGTCCACTTCAAATCCTTTGCAATTCTGCCTCGACGCACATAATTCAGGTTCTGGCTAAACGCATAGTACCAGCCCGTTGCTGCTTCCGATGATACAGCGTAGTGCTTCCGAAAAGATGCCATCACCTCTCTGGGCATAGGCGTCAACACGCCCATAAGCCTGGTATCAAACAAATCCCGTGAGGCACCGGTATCCGGAATGAGATGCTGTGCACAGGCGTAGTCGATCAGCGGCTGCAAAATCGCATCAATCTCTGTTTCCGAAGATGCTTCTCCGCTGGTCTGCCAATCGTTCAGCTGAAAAACCTCCATGTACTGATTCTGTACCACATAGCGATCTTCCGGTTGGATCAAATCGTTTTACAAACCGTAATCCATCAGCTTTTGAATTGCATCGCAATTTATCTGTCTCACTCCTCGTATCCATTGGGGTGGTGCTTATGCCAATTCCACGCACTGGAAATGATCTCCTCCAGACTATCGTGCACCGGATTCCAGCCCAGCACACGCTTTGCCTTTTCACTGGATGCCACCAGTCTGGCAGGGTCGCCGGCACGGCGTGGGGTTTCTACTGCCGGAATGGGATGTTCGGTCACCTTGCGTGCGGTTTCAATTACCTCACGGACAGAATACCCGATTCCGTTTCCCAGATTGAAGATGTTGCTCTCACCGCCCTGCATCAGATACTGTACCGCAAGAATGTGTGCCTGTGCCAGATCGGTTACATGGATGTAGTCCCGAATGCAAGTGCCGTCCGGTGTGTCGTAGTCCGTACCATAGATGGAAATGGCATCCCGTTTGTCGTTGGGGACTTGCAGAATCAGCGGGATCAGGTGGCTTTCCGGATCGTGTGCCTCTCCGATGGTACCGCTGGCATCCGCACCGCAGGCATTGAAATACCGCAGAGAAACATACCGCAGGCCATGTGCTTTGGCAGTCCAGTGGAACATCTTCTCCATGGCAAGTTTGGTTTCCCCGTAGGGGTTTGTGGGACAAGTCCGGTCGCTCTCCAGAATCGGAATATTCTCCGGCTCGCCGTAGGTAGCGGCAGTGGAGGAAAAGACGATCTTGTCCAAGCCATGGCGTACCATTGCCTCAAGGAGTACCTCTGTTCCGCAAAGGTTATTGTTATAGTATTTCAGCGGATTGGCAACACTTTCTCCCACCAGCGAAAATGCTGCAAAGTGAATCACGGCATCGATTTTTTCCGCATCGAACAGCTTATCCAAAAAGGCAGCATCCCGGATGTCGCCCTCATAGAATTTCGCCTGCTTGGGAACAGCGCTGCGGTGCCCTGTCACCAGATTGTCTGCGACAATGACCTCGTGACCAGCTCTTACCAACTCCAGTGCGGTATGCGAACCGATGTATCCGGCTCCTCCTAAGACTAAAATACGCATATTATGCTTCTCCTTTCTGTGAAAAATGGAACTGTGTTTCCTGCCGGTACGGGGTATTTGCACGCAAAATCGGCGAGGGAAAATTGGGATGATTGATGGCGTCCGGAAAATTCTGCGTTTCCAGACAAAAGGCACTTCGTTTTCCGTAAGCACAGCCGTCTTTTCCCAAATCCGCCGGAATTTCTACGAAATTGGCAGTATACACATGAATGGCGGGCTGCGTTGTTTTGCAGGTGAGCCGGATTCCGCTCTCTGTGCTGTATGCCTCCGCCTGAATCGGTGCATCGGAACGAACGGCAAAACTATGATCTAACCCAGCTGCGTTCTGAATCTGCACGCAATCCTCCTGAAATGCTGCCGGAATCGGCTTGTATGCCCGAAAGTCAAAGGGTGTTCCTGCAACCGGTGCGATTTCCCCTAACGGAATGGAAGTCCGGTCAATGGGAATGTAGGAATCCGCAAAAAGTTTCAGCATATGATGCGCCAGTGTTCCGCTTTGGTGTCCGTCCAGATTGAAATAGCTGTGGTTTGTCAGGTTGCAGATCGTATCTTTATCACAAACTGCGTCATAGGCAATGATCAGAGTATTGGTATCGTCAAAGGTATAGGTAACAGTCACCTGCAAATTTCCCGGATAATGTTCCTCGCCGTCCGGACTCTCTGTGGTGAAAGCAACGCTGTTCCCGCTGCATTCCGCCTGCCAGATACGCCGGCTCAAGCTGCGGTAACCGCCGTGCAAATGGTTTTTTCCTTCGTTGCAGTTCAGCTGTATCTGCTGACCGTTCAGGACAAACTGTCCGTGACAGATACGGTTGCAGCATCTTCCAACAGTTTCGCCAAAATATTCTGCGCCGGTTTCATAGCCTTTCACATGGGCATAACCCAGCACCACGTCCCGCAACTGCTTCTGCCGATCCGGCACCAGCAGGGAAATCACCGAAGCACCGTAATCACAAAGTGTCACGCTTGCACCGGAGGCATTCTCAATGCGGTAGAAATGTGCCATCTGCCCACTGGAAGTTAATTCAAATTCTGAAATCTGTACTTGTTTCATGTAATACATATCCCCTTTCTCAATCAAACTGCATACCGCCAATGTTCCGGATCTGAAGGATCTGGCAGCTGCCCTCCCCGAACAACTGATCCATTTTTTCGCAGTAATCTTTCGCCATGTGCACCGGCACAAATGCCTGAATGGTTCCGGCAAATCCTCCGCCGTGCACTCTGGAAACGCCTGCATCTCCGAGAATCTGCTCGCTCGCCCAGAGTCCCAGCGTAATGCCCTGCTCTGCCGGTTTGCTGCAAGAGTAGAGATTTTGGAGCCATTTCGCAGAGGAATCTCCGGATTCTTTCACCAGTTTCAGAAACCGCGGAAAATCATTGCTGGACAGTGCCTTTGCCTCCTCGGCTGCACGCCGGTTATCCCCGTAGAAATGGGCAGCACGCAAAATAGCACGGTCGGAACAGGCAGTCCGCAATTTCGGAAGTGCCTGCAGGAACGCTTTCTCGTCCACTTCCCGCAGATGATTTTTTCCGAATTGTGCAGCCACCAGATTCATCTCCGCCGGAATGGAAACATAGTCATCTGTTAAATCTGCATGGCTGCCCTTGGTATCTGTGATACAAAGCATATAGCCGGCATCTTCAAACTGACAGGACAGTTTTTCGATTTTCGGGTTGTCCGTGTCCTCAAAATCAATGAACACAAATCCACCTACAGAGCTTACCATCTGATCCATCAGTCCGCTCTTTTTTCCGAAGTACCGATTTTCCGCATACTGTCCGATTTTGGCAATTTCTACTGCTCCGGCAGCACCTGCATGATAGTGCTGGTCGATAATGGTGCCGATGAGTACCTCAAAGGCTGCCGAGGACGAGAGCCCGCTGCCACTCAGGACATTGGAGGTGGTATAAGCATCAAAGCCACCTACAGCAACGCCCATTTCCTGAAATCTGGAAACCACACCGCGAATCAGTGCAGCGGACTTTCCCTTTTCCTCCGGCTGTACCGTGAGGTCACACAAATCCACATAATCCTGCGGATACCCGGCAGATTGCAGCCGAATCACATGCTCGTCGTGAAATGCCACAATGGCAATGACGTCCAGATCAACAGAGGCAGCCAGAACACAGCCGTGCTGGTGGTCGGTGTGGTTTCCGCCGATCTCGGTTCTGCCAGGTGCAGAAAATACGGCGATCTCCTCCCGTTCCGGATACAGGCGGGAAAAGTTCTCTGCCGCCTGCAAATAGCGTGCACGCTGTGCAGCAAGTACGGCATCGGAGCTGCCGTAGAGTTTGCAAAATTTTTCATCATATTTTCCTGCGGTCAGGTCTGCCTGAAATTGTTTCAGTTTCATGGTCATGCTGCCTCCTCTGTCGTCTTTTCGGATGTCAATTCAGTCTGGGGACTGGAAATGGCGGAAACCACCTTTTTCATATACGCATCGTTCAGCTTATACTTCTTGCGGTATACCACATATGCCAGCAGCATTCCCACTGCCGGAATGACACACATCAGCACACGAATGGAGTTCTGGGTTGCGAAGGACTGGATCTGGTTCGGTACATATCCGGTCAGGTCCAGTGCAAAGCCGATGGACAGAGAGGTAAATGCAGCGGTCAGCTTCACGATCAGTGTCTGGAGGGAGAATACGACACCCTCATTCCGAACGCCCAGCTTATATTCGCCGTAGTCCACCACGTCTGCCAGAAAGACTGTTGCACAGCCCAGTTCCAGACCAGTACCAGTCTTGACGATCACGCCTGCAATGACAGTGAGCACAATGTTCTGCGGTGCAAAAATACCGGTGAGCAGCAGGATCATCAGGCCGATTGCCGGAAGAATACATGCCAGCAGGAATGCCTTCTTTCTGGAGAGCATCTTGGTGACCTTCGGGAAGATAATCAGACCAACCACTTCTGCAATGGAGGCGCTGATCATAAATGCAGAGAGCATACCGCTGTTGTTGCAGACATAAGCGAAATAGTAGGTTGCAACACCCATAATGAGCTGGATTCCCACGTTGTACAGAAGGATCAGAGCCACTGCCCAGCGAAGCTGGTCATTTCTCTTGATGATGGAGAAGATGTCCTTGAAAGAAACCTTTTCTGCCTTTTTGCCCACCTGCTTTTTCGGCAGATTGATGACGGTAACTGCAATGGTAAAGATAAAGGTTGCGGCAATGATCAGTGCAAAACGGTGATATCCTGTATAACCGCCGCCCAGTCCCTTGATGATCTGTACACCAAATCCGGCGATGATCAGAGACTGACCGATGCTGGCAAAAATACGGGGCAGTACAGAAACCTTTTCTCTCTCATGAGGATCTGAAGTCAGATTCGGAACGATAGACCAATACGGAATATCCATAATGGTATAGGTCATGCCCCAGAGGATATAGGCAACGGCAGCAAATACACAAAGTCCGATGCCGCTCAGATGGAAGTCGGTGAACAAAATGATAAAAACAAATGCGTTGATCAGTGTTCCGACAGCCAGCCACGGGACAAACTTTCCAAAACGGCTTCTGGTGTTGTCCACCAGCATTCCCATAAACAGATCGTTGAAGGCGTCCCAGATTTTTGCGGCAAAGAACATGATGCCGATAAATGCCGGTGCAACCTTAATGATGTCGGTGAAATAGATCATGGAGAACGTTGCGATCATGCCATAGATCATGTCCTTGCCCAATGCACCAAATGCAAAGGTATACTTGACTTTCCCCGGAACTTTCCCGGGATACATGACGTTTCCGCCGCCGGCGGGTTGTGTGCTGTTTTTTAACATAAGAAAAACCTCCTTGAATCGGAACCTGTTTTCGTTCTGGTCCCTGTTTTGTTGACATCTATATCATAGCACAGGGCATTCCCAAAAGGAATACATTATTCTGTACAAAAGATATAAATTCCAACACAATTCAAGAAGGTTTAGGCAATACCGCACAAAGATTGTGCGACAGATGCGTCGTCAAATTTTTCGTCAGA
>UQYK01000032.1 GCA_900545285.1 uncultured Ruminococcus sp. | reverse complement strand
CACCGAGATCTACACTCTTTCCCTACACGACGCTCTTCCGATCTAGATGCTGGTGACACTGATTCCCCAAGGCATTGTATGCGTGGAATCTGCGCTATTCTATTACGGATACAGTGACTTTGCCCCGCGCAAGTGGTCTGTTGCCGTTCCACGAACGATATCCAGAACGAAGCTGGATGTGGATGCTCTTCCCCTGCAAACCTATTTTGTTCAGCAGGATCTGTATGAGCTTGGAAAAACCACCGGGGACTTCCATGGTGTTACGCTGCCTGTATATGACAGGGAGCGTACAATCTGCGATTGCTTCAAGTATCGTTCCCGACTGGATACAGAACTGTTTTCCAAGGCACTGAATGCCTATGCAAACGATCCCCAAAAGAACCTGAGCAATCTTTCCATATACGCAAAGAAGCTGCGCGTCTATAAAAAAGTAATCGAACTGATGGAGGTGCTTCTCAATGGCTGATATGGCAGCGTCCGTACTGGCAAGACTGAAAAATAAAGCCGCTGCAAGCGGAAGAAGTCACCAACTGTGCCTGCAGCTTTTTTGCCAGGAAGAATTCCTGCGCCGTCTGGAAAAGTCCAGATATGCCGACAACTTCGTCCTGAAGGGCGGACTGTTCATGTATGCGGTTACGGATTTTGACAGCCGGGTAACCGTTGATGTAGACTTCCTGCTTCGCAGGATTCCCAATACCCCGGAGCAGGTAAAAGCGGTGCTTGAGGAGATTATTGCCGTTCCCAGTGAAAATGATTTTGTAACTTTCGAGATCAAAAGTGTTGCGCCGATTGCCGTGAGCAAGAAGTATGCCGGTGTAGGCGCGACAGTGGTGGCTAGGATCAAAAACACTCGGACACCTTTCGGCATTGATTTTGGTATCGGCGATGTCATCGTTCCAAAGCAGGAGAAGCGGAAAATCCCCACCCAGCTGGAAGGCTTTGATGCCCCTGTGGTCAATACATACTCCCTGGAGACTACCATTGCGGAAAAGCTGGACGCGATCCTGAATCTGATGGAGTTCTCCAGCCGCATGAAGGATTACTACGATATTTATTATCTTGCCAATAAGTTCGACTTTGACGGAGCAGTGCTGACAGAGGCGTTGAGAAAGACCTTTGTCAATCGCAGCATGCCTTCACAGTAGCACAACTTGAGCAGATTGTCGCATTCGATGGTGATGAAGCCATGCAGAAGAAGTGGCGTGCATTCTGCCGGAAAGTCGATATCAAAACCGATGATTACAGCACCGTACTGTACACAATTCGTGTTTTCCTTACCAAGCCTTTTACAGCGGCTGTAGAAGGCAGCTCCTTTGACGAGAAATGGTCTGCGTCTGCTGGCGAGTGGTTTTCGAGTAGGTAGTGCAGAAAAAAATGTTCTTCGCGATAACAAAGGATTCTTTGAAATGTTATGGAGGGAAATACAATGAGAAAAAGCTTTGGTGCAAAGGCAATCTGTTACCCCATGCCGGTATTTATTATCAGCACTTATACAACGCGGACGGAACTCCCAACGCCATGAATGCGGCCTGGGGCGGCATCAGCGAGGAAAAAGAAATCACCATCTTTGTAGATTCGGGTCATAAGACTGCCGAGAACCTGATGAGTCGCAAGGCGTTCACGGTGTCCATGGCGACTGCAAACCATGTGGCAGCTTGTGACTATGTGGGTCTCGTGTCCGGGAACAAGGAGCCGGACAAGTTTGCCAAGGCGGGTTTCCACGCAACGAAGTCCGAATTTGTGGACGCGCCCCTCATCGATGAACTGCCCATGGCATTGGAGTGCGAGGTTATCTCCTACGACCATGAAACCTGTCGCCTGGTAGGGCGGATCGTCAATGTGTCTGCTGACGAATCCGTGCTGGGGCAGAACGGCAAGGTGGATGTGGGCAAGCTCCGCCCCATCACCTTTGACACCATGAACAATCAGTATTTGGTTCTGGGCGAAAAGGTCGGACAGGCGTTCCACGATGGCGTGCAACTCAAGTAAACAGCGGAAGCCCGGGCGTTGAACCCGGGCTTCATTCTACCTTTTCAAGCAAATCTTCCGTATCAAAGCACAGTGTACGGGCAAGCATCCAAACCTGATGTTTGGTCAACACTTTCATTTAGCCAGTTCTTCATACACATGCTTATTGCGCTGCATCAGCTTACTGGATGCAGCCAGGACATCATCATCCGATGCTGCCTGCATGGAATCAGCCTGATTGGTGAGGGAATTGGGAAAAACGGTGTTTTTATCGATACACATGCAGTAAGCCTCCTTCCTCAAATAGCATAATCAAATTTTAGGATAAAATCAACCTGGATTTCTGTTTTTGGGGATGTCCATTCATAGCTAGATGTTTTCATGCTCCAATATTGAGCAAACAAAGGATAGAATAAATAGAGCACTTGTTCAATTTTGCCCTAGACAAAAAATACGTTGACAATTTGAGGGGAATGGTGTATACTGCAAATAAAGCCCAGAAGGGCATGATATTTGAAAACAGTATGTTAAATTTTGCTCTAGACATGGAGAATTGCGAATGAAATTAGGAGATATGGCCCTGGTTCGGAGCGGACTGGTTCTTGGGAGAAAACAGGCACGAGAAAAAACGGAATGCCGCTACCCTCTGCTAAATCTAAAAAGCATTCATCCCAGCGGATACATTGACACGACTTTTTGCGAACCATTTGATTCTGTTGAGCCATTGAATCCGGAATATTTGACACATACCGGCGACGTGGTAATCCGGTTGACTGCTCCGTATACAGCTGTGCTGATTACAGAGCAGCTGGAAGGCTATGTAATCCCGTCGAGTTTTGTTGTCGTTCGAACAAACAAAAGCTTGCTGCTCCCGGAGTACCTGGTCTGGTTAATCAATTCGCAATCGGTCAAGAGGCAAATATCCGAGAGTGCAGTAAGTATCATGCTTGGTGCAGTAAAACCTCGCTATTTTGCGGATTATGAGGTAGACCAGCTCCCGCTTTCACACCAAAGGGTTTTGGCAGAACTGAATGGGCTTGCCCATCGGGAAACCCTGCTTTTGACGGAACTGGCAGCCGAAAAAGAAAAGTATTACGGTTTATTGATTAACCAAGTATTTACTGACATGAAGAGAGGTAACTGAAATGACAACGCGTACGGATATTGAAAGAGTCCTCTGGAAGGCCTGTGACAGCTTCCGAGGAAAGATCGACAGCTCCCGTTATAAAGACTACATCCTGTCTATGCTTTTTGTGAAATACCTGAGTGATGTCACTAAGGAAAAACGAGAAAACTACATGGTTCAGTATAACGGTGATAAACGCCGTGTGGAGCGAGCCATGAGCCGGGAACGGTTTTCGATTGATAAAGAATCTACCTTTGATTTCCTTTACAGTGAGCGTAATAACAATGAAATCGGTCAGAAGATTAACATAGCCTTGTCTCACATTGAAGAACACAACAGCGGAAAGCTGCGCAATGTTTTTCGAGCCATTGATTTTAATTCTCAGGTAGATTTTGGTGATGTTAAGGAGAAAAATGCGACCCTCCGCAACTTGCTGGAAGATTTTCACGACTTGGATCTCCGTCCCAGGCAGTTGGGGTCTGCGGATATCATCGGCGATGCCTATGAATATATGATCGCCAACTTTGCTTCCGATGCTGGCAAAAAGGGCGGTGAGTTCTTCACCCCGAGTCAGGTTTCTGAACTGGTTGCTTCTCTGGTGAAGCCCCAGGAGAATGACCGCATTTATGATCCGACCTGCGGCAGCGGCGGCCTGCTGCTGAAGGCTTATAAGAAAGTGCCCAGCGGCAAGGTGGCGATTTACGGCCAGGAACTAAATGCCCAGACCTGGGCACTGTGTACCATGAACATGTTCCTGCACGGTGTTGATGATGCCCGGATTTGGCAGGGCGATACTTTGTCCAACCCCCAGAATCTTGAGGACGATCAGCTGATGCGTTTCCAGGTGGTGGTAGCAAATCCTCCATTCAGCCTGGATAAATGGGACAGTGGATTTCTCGCAAACGCCGGTTTGGATGCCAAGGGCAAAAAGCAGGAGAAGATGACTGCGTCGATGGATGCCTATAAGCGCTTTGACATTGGCGTCCCTCCCAGTTCCAAGGGTGACTATGCCTTTGTGCTGCATATGCTGAAGAGTCTGGACGGTAACAACGGCAGAATGGCAGTGGTACTGCCCCATGGTGTCCTGTTCCGCGGTGCCAGTGAGGGAAAGATTCGCAGGGCGCTGGTGGACAGCAACCTGTTGGATGCGGTCATCGGCCTGCCCGCGAATCTGTTCTATGGTACGGGTATCCCTGCCTGTATTCTGGTGTTCCGCACCGGACGTACCCGTGATGATGTTCTGTTCATCGATGCATCCGGTGAGGGAAATTTTGAAAAAGGAAAGAATCAGAATATTCTTCGCCCCTGCGATATCAAGAAGATTGTGGAGACCTACGAAGCCCGGGAGAATGTGGAGAAATACAGCTACCGGGCATCCCGTAAGGAGATTACGGACAATGATTATAACCTGAATATCCCCCGGTATGTGGACACCTTTGAGGAGGAAGAACTGGTGGATATCGACGAGGTGAAGCAGAACATTGCCAATATTGAGGCTGAACTGGCACAGGTGCAGGCACAGATGGCAAAGTATTTGGAGGAATTGGGCCTATGAGCAAAAAGAAGGAAATCTCTATTCGCTCCGGCGCAGCAGAATACTTGACCTTTGTAGCAGCAACCGGGGAACAGGCCAACAGCATCGAAATGCGCTATCATGGCGAAAACCTATGCAGAGACGGAGTTTGAGAAGTACCGGATCATTCAGGATCGGCTGTATGAGAGTGATTTTGACCGTTTTTTGCAGTTAGAAAAGCTGAAGTAAAGGAGTATAGGATATGACATTCGAGGAAATTAAGACAAAATTTGAAAATTGCCCCACGATGTCCATTGTTGAGATTAAAGATATCCAGTACGGAAAGTGCATTTCTTTGAGCAACGGAGGTAAGGTGAACTGTTTTTCCTCTGGTAAGTATTCTGTTCAGGGTAAGAACCAGGATGCTGTTAAGGCAATCCTCGAAGGAAATGCGGTATATGCTAACCGAAGGATTTTTGTTGTATACGGACACGACGAAATTGCAAGGACTCAGCTAGAGGCGCTTCTGAGAAGATGGGATTTGGAACCCATTATCCTTGACCAGCAGGCATCTGCTGGTCAGACAATCATTGAAAAGCTGGAAGAGTACACTGCAAATGTTGGCTATGCCATTGTGCTGGCGACCCCGGACGATGAGGGGAAAGCTAAGTCTGAGACAGCAACGAAGTCGAGAGTTCGTCAGAATGTGGTATTGGAACTGGGAATGTTCCTTGCGAAATTGGGCAGAGAAAGAGTGGCGATCCTTCTAAAGGAGGCTACTGATTTTGAGCGCCCGTCCGACATCCAGGGACTTATCTATATTCCCTTCCAAAATAAGGTGGATGAGGTATCTCTGAATCTGATTCGAGAATTAAGCAGACAAGGATACACGATTGATCCCTCTCGAATTTAAGAAGGTGATTCTGTGACACCAGAAGTAAAAAAGAGAATAGACCAAATCCGGAACGGCATCGTGCCGGAGGGGTATAAGAAAGGAAAACTCGGTATTGTACCTGGGGAGTGGGATGAAATCCCTTTTTCAACACTCTTTACTAGCACGAGTGACTATACGGACAATCTGCATCAGTATCCCTTATATAGTCTTACAATTGAAGACGGGATTACCGCCAAAACGGAACGCTACGAACGGAGCCACCTTGTGAAGAAGGATAATTCCTATAAGGTGGTTCGCCCCAACGACTATGCGTATAACCCTATGAACATCCGGTTCGGAGCAGTTGCGCGCCATAAGGGAGATATACCTGTTGCTGTGTCTGGTTATTATGACATTTTCACTACTGTTCACAAAAGTGACCTTGTTTTCATGGATAGCTTCTTGACCTGTGGCCCGATGATTACCTACTACAACAAGGTCTCAACTGGTTCGTTGATTGAAAAGCAGCGCGTTCATTTTTCTGATTTTTTGGAGTTTTCGCTTGCACTACCTCCGTTAGAGGAACGCAAAAAGATCGCTGAAATCCTTACCACGCAAGATAAGGCGATTGAACTGGAGCGACAGAGAATCGATGAAATCCTGAAGGTAAAGCAGTTTTTCCTTGGAAAAATGTTTCCAAAGAAAGGTCAGGCTGTGCCAGAAATTCGATTCAAGGGATTTACGGGCGTTTGGGAACAGCGTAAGTTAGAAGATTACCTTACTGTTTCCGCCGAAAAGAACACTGGCAACATATATGGTAGGTCTGATGTTTTGTCCGTTTCAGGCGACTATGGAATAGTTAATCAGATTGAGTTTCAAGGTCGTTCTTTCGCTGGTGCATCAGTATCAAATTACGGTGTTGTTCAGACGGGTAATGTAGTATATACAAAGTCGCCTCTTAACTCTAATCCGTATGGAATAATCAAGACAAACAAAGGAAAACCAGGCATTGTTTCAACTTTGTATGCCGTTTATCATCCGAAGGAAAATGCTTTTTCGGACTTCATTCAAGTGTATTTTGAGCAGCACGCACGAATGAATAACTATATGCATCCATTGGTCAATAAGGGTGCAAAGAATGATATGAAAGTATCCGCTGAGAACGCCTTGAAAGGTCCGGTATGTTTTCCTTCCCGCATTGAGCAGGAAAGTATTTCAGCGTTCTTTTCAGTCCTCGACAACCTTATCACCCTTCATCAGCGTAAGCTGGAAGAAGAAAAGAAAAAGAAAAAAGCTCTGATGCAGCTTCTGCTGACGGGGATTGTGAGGGTATAGCACCATGAAAAAGCAAGTATTTAATTATATCAGCCTACACCCAGGGAGCAATAAAGGCAATGCGCAATCAATAAAGCGAGGCGGGTCTATCCCGCCCCGCTATTCGTGCTTTTTGAAATAAGACCGAAAGGAGGCTGAACCATGGACCAAAACGCTTATCTGGAAGTGAATGCCAGCCAGAAACCGGCTATTGCGCTTCTCCAGTCCATGGGGTACACCTATATTTCCCCCGAGGACTGTGAAAAGCAGCGGGGCAGCCGCTACCATGTGCTCCTGAAAGACATCCTCCGGGGACAGCTGCGCAGGCTGAACCGCTACAGCTATGCCGGCGCGGAAAACGAGTTCTCTGCCGCAAACATCGAGCGGGCCATGGAGGAACTGGACGAACCTTTAACCGATGGTCTGGTGCGCACCAGCGAAAAGATCTATGACGCTCTGCTGCTGGGCAAAAGCTACCCGGAAACTGTGGGCGGCGGAAAGTCCCTCAGCTTCAATCTGAAATACATCGACTGGGAGCATCCGGAGAACAACCTGTTCCATGTGACGGAAGAATTCGCTGTAGAAAGCCAGGATAAGCTTCACAATGCCCGTCCGGACATTGTTCTGTTTATCAACGGCATTCCTTTCGCGGTGATCGAGTGCAAGGCACCCTATATTTCCGTGAAGCAGGCCGTGGAGCAGATGATTCGCAACCAACAGGCAGACTATATCCCCCAGCTTTTCAAGTATGCCCAAATCGTCATGGCAACCAACAAAAACGTCGTGAAATACGCCACAGCAGGCACCCCAAAGAAGTTCTGGAGCGTATGGAAAGAGCAGGATACGGAATTCCTTGATTCCAGATTGGCACAGCTGGTGGCAGACAGAGCCCCTACCGAACAGGATCGTAATATGATTTCCTTGTTTGGCCGGGAGCGCTTGATGGAGCTGTCTCGCTATTTTGTTCTGTTTGATGCCAACGTAAAGAAAATCTGCCGGTATCAGCAGTATTTTGCCATTCGGGAGATCATCAAAACCATCGCGCAGCGAGACAGCAAAGGGAACCGCCAGAGCGGCGTGATTTGGCACACTCAGGGCAGCGGCAAGAGTCTGACTATGGTGATGCTGGCCAAATACATTCTGATGGAGCTTGCAGCCTGTAATCCCCGTGTGGTCATTGTAACAGACCGAAAAGAGCTGGATGGTCAGATTGCAGCAACCTTTGCCCATACCCGACTGAATCCTGCCCGGGCAACCAGCGGACGGCATCTGGTGGAACTGGTGACCAACGGCAAAGCAGATGTGATTACTACCATTATCAATAAATTCAACACCGCAGAACGTTTGGAAGCGAAAAACAATTCCAGAGACGTGTTCGTTCTCATTGACGAAAGTCACCGCTCCAACTACGGCTCCATGGCTGCCAAAATGCGCACAGTATTTCCTAACGCCTGCTATATTGGCTTCACAGGAACACCGCTGATGAAGCGCGAAAAGAATACCCTGACCAAATTTGGTAAGCTCATCCACAAGTACACGATTCAGGACGGGGTGGAAGATGGCGCGATTGTTCCTCTGATTTACGAGGGACGGTTTGTGGAGCAGAAGGTGGATGAAGAAAATATTGATATGTGGTTCCAACAGACCACAAAACGGCTGACCGATCCCCAGAAGGAGGATCTGCGCCGGAAATGGAGCAGTATCCGCCGATTGACTTCTACAGATGCCAGAATCAAACGCATTGCATTGGATATTAATAACCATTTCCTCCTCGGCTTCAAGGATACCGGCTTCAAGGCCATGCTGGCCACCAACTATAAGCGGGATGCCATTCGTTATCTGAAGTGCTTTGAACAGTTTGGTGATCTGAATTGTGCGGTCGTCATTTCTCCTCCGGATATACGGGAAAGTGTGGATGATGTAGATGAAGGCACCGATAATATGGTTATCGAATACTGGGAAAAGATGATGAAGCAGTATGGAGATGCCGATACCTACGAAGAAGCCATGAAAAACAAATTCTGCGACGGAGAGATTGACATCCTCATTGTGTGCAGCAAGCTTCTAACTGGTTTTGACGCTCCTGTTTGTCAGGTACTTTATATCGATAAGGAGCTCAAAGAGCATGGCCTGCTGCAGGCGATTGCCAGAACCAACCGGCTCCACGATGGTAAAGAGTATGGCCTTATTGTGGACTATCGCGGCCTGATTCAGAAATTGGATGCCGCCATGGATATGTACAGCGGTGCCGGACTGGAAAACTTTGAAGGCAGAGACCTGAGGGGCGTTGTCATCGATGTGCTGGAAGCACTGGGGCAGTTGAGAACGGCATATACCAATCTTATAGACCTGTTCGCAGATGTTAAGGATTTGAGCGACACGGAAGCGGTAGAGGTTTCTCTGGCTGACGAAAAGAAGCGGGAACAGTTCTACAACTTGCTGTGTGCTTTCGGCAGAGCGCTTGACCTTGTTCTGAATTCTGAACAGGCCTATGCTGCGCTTCCCGGAGAAGAACGCAAGAAGTACCAGAATCGTTTTTTGTTCTTCTCAAAAGTGCGGCGCAGTGTAAAAATTCGCTATTGTGATGCTATTGACAACAAGGAGTATGAACCGCTGATGCAGAATCTTTTGGATATGCATTTGTCCGTAGCTGGTCTGAAGCAGATTACCAATCCGGTCGATATCCTGAATAAGGATGACTTTGAGCGGGAATTGGAAGAACTGGGTTCTCTGCGGGCGAAAGCGGATGCAATCACCAGCAGACTATCCAAAAGTATCAGCGCAAAGTACGAGGAGAATCCTGCATATTATGATAGCTTCTCCAAGCGGATTAAGGATGCACTGGATCAGTACAAGGAAAAGGTTATCAGCGAAGCGGAATATCTGGCAAAGATGAGGAGCATCATGGAAGATTATCATTCTGGAAAGAGCTCTGTCAGCTATCCGGAACGGATTAAATGCAATATCCACGCACAGGCTTTTTATGGCGTGATAACAGCATTATTTGATGATGCTCAAATAGAGGGAATGACGCCTGATTTTGCAGCCGAGATAGCCGAGGAAATCACGGCCATCATTGCAAAACACAGCCGTGTAGACTGGACCAATAACCAGACAATCCACAATCGGATTTCCCAGGATATCGATGATTTGTTCTATGCGTATGAAAAGAACCGGGGACTGGTATTGTCATTTGATTTGATTGATAAAGTCATTGAGAATGTGAAAACCGTTGCCCTGCGGAGGTTTTAATCATGCCTGAAGATATCACATTGAGGACAATCCAGATAGACGAAAAACCGCTGATATATTCGTTGGAACGGAAGGATGTGAAAAACATAAACCTCCATGTGCGAAAAAACGGAAGTGTATATGTATCTGCCAATATGGCGGTTCCGGCAGAAAAGATAGATGCATTTTTGGTAAGCAAAGCGGAGTTTATCCTGAATGCACAAAAGAAATTTGCGCTGCAGGAACAGTATAAACCACAGCCGAAGCAGTATGTCAGCGGTGAGACCTTTTATCTTCAGGGCCGAGCGTTGCGTTTGAAAGTAATACGAGCCAGCAAGGAACAGTTGTATTCTGATGGGGTCCATTTATTCCTTGAGGTCAAAGATCCACAGGATTTTTCAAAAAAAGAGCGAATGGTTATGAGATTCTTTGACCGGCAATGCAAGGAGGTTTTTGGAGAAATTGTTGAGGAACTATACCCTGTGTTCCAGAAATACGGAGTTGCAGTTCCTTCTCTTCGGATTCGAAGCATGGATACACGCTGGGGTTCTTGTTTACCGGGCAAAGGCGTCATTACGCTCAACAAACGGCTCCTGGAAGCACCGCGAAACTGCATTGAGTATGTGGTGATGCACGAGTTGTGTCATTTTATCCATCCAAATCATTCCAAACATTTCTACGCGTTTCTTTCCATGCTTATGCCAGACTGGAAGGAGAGAAAAAAAGTGCTGGATGCAAATGACACATATTACTTATGAAGTTGTATGGATTTTATTGCAGTGGAATGAGGTGAAAATATGACTGAGTTAAATAAAGAAAACGCCGACGATTGGAAAGAGAAATTACGTTCAGCGTTCATCTCTGCTTTCTCCGGGAATCCACAAGAAAACATTCAAGTTTATACAGAAGTCGGTTATTACTACATGTGTTGTGCACCAAGCTCACTGTATAAATACTACAGTGATAGACAAGAAAAGCTCGAGACTGTAAAGCATAACAAGATGTGGTATTCTGCACCGTGTAATTTTAATGACGTGTTTGATTGCGATATGTCAATGGATGAGGAAGGAATCTTTCAGAGTATATTGCAGATGTATCCTGATAAAAGAGGGATACGTGAGGGAAGTCCCATATGGAGAGACCTTTTGAAAACTTGCCGTCAGCAGATTCGGACATTTCAGTCAAGCTACGACATATTGAAATCCCGAGTGGGGATCTCATGCCTGAGTGAATCGGATGATTCTTTATTAATGTGGGCACATTATGCCAATAATCATTGTGGGATATGTGTGGAATATGAGCTGCTTGAAATCAATAGACAATTAGGTTTTTCACCCGTACCAATTATATACTCCGATGATAGAGTGTGCATTCATACGCTCGATCCAAATACTCTTGAAAAGGATATCCAAGGGATTTTTATTGAAAGCCTGACGTCAAAATCGCCTGAATGGAGTTACGAAAAAGAATGGCGTATTATCCGGGATGATGGTGCTTGCGGAAACAAATGGGATGCAGAGAAAAAAGGCGCATTACTTGAAATGATTCGCCCCAGCTCAATTATTTTGGGCTGTATGGCAAAACCAGAATTTGAGAAGGCAGTACGAGAACACTGCGAAGAATGCAGAATCAACCTATACAAAATGAAAAAAGACAAGGGGCGGTATCGCTTGGAAAAGGTCCCGGTCATACTGTTTGATGACTAGAGAATCGAGCTATTGGGAATTTGTAATGCGTCGGATATGAGGAATATTTTTCAGGAGGGAAGATACATGTATAGAAGTGAGATTAACATAAAACATTCTAACCGTTCACATCTATATTGGGGTATCGATAAAGCAACCGGAGAAGTAGTTGGTATCGACGACGTCCGTTCCCGTGGCCTGAATTGTAATTGCAAGTGCGCTGCATGTAATGGAGACTTCATTGCGCGAAAGGGCGAGAAGAACAAGCATCATTTTGCACACCAGTCAAACTATGAGTGTGTCTATGCGAATGAAATTGCTATATATCTCTTTGTTAAGATGGTTTTCGCTTCATATCAGACGATTGAAGCTCCTGAGGTTCCAGTGAAGATAGGAAACAGAACAGAGATAGCGAAGAATAATTGGGATGCCCGTGTGGGTGAAGTTTACTATCAATGTGATCCTGAACAGTACCCACCTTTGCTTGTTGCGGAGCTGGACAGTACTCCGACACGTATTATTCTATTATTTGGGAAGTACTACACAGAAGATGATATTGTTTTGTTGAAACAGGAAGCTTGCGAAAAAGGGTGGGATTGTCTTTCTATTTCATTCCCCAGGATTACTGAACAAAAATCAATAAATCCAGATCTCATGCGGCTCGGAGTGCAAGGAAATATACAGGGAAAGACCTGGATACATAATGCAAGAGAAGCCCGCTGGCAGTATCGTTTACAGGAAAATGCCGTAACGCCTCCACAAACGATGCCTGCTTCTTGGGGGACTGCTTATGAATGTCCCATTCATAAGCGAGAGCGAGAAGGAAGATACTATGCTCGACCAGAAGACTGTAGTAGGTGTGCATTTAATTATACCTTAGTTCCAAAGTGCAAATGCCTGGCAATGAATGGAATCCAACATCTGCGAGATATCAAGCTCCCCATTGAGCAGCGAATGGAAAGTATTCAAAAAATGCAAAAAGAAAACGATGAGCGGCATCTATTGATTGCTCAAATGCAAAATGATAGAGAACAGTCATTATGCCGGAATCAGCGTAATAACAAGCAGTACAACCCGACAATGTTTCAAGAGTCTGCTCTATCTGTTGAGGAAAGAAAGTACCTTGGCAAACAAGAGATCCTGAAAAGGATGGAACGTCCTTCTGATGACCCTGTCTTTGATCAGTTTCATGTCAGGTGGTTAATGTGTACACGCTGCCACGAAATCAAGCCCAGTGATGAAATGGCCAGTTATGGAGGGAGACACAGCGCCAATATGGGAATTTGCAGAGAGTGCAGTCGAAAACACAGCGGCAGATAAAAGAAATCCCGGTAGTACCCCCAGCCAATATCCTGTCTTGTGCAAAAGCTGTTAGATACCAAATAGTCAAGTGTGTATATTTCCAAACTTTTTTGCAAATTTCATGGGGGGATAGTTTGGGGGATAGTTTATTTTAAGTTCTATCCCCGTGGTTTCAGTTTCTCAACATTTGACTATCGTTATTTAAGTTAATCACAATATTTACCGGTAAATGCAAACTTTTAGAACCTCAAAAATGCCCTCATAACCCGGAGGTCGTAGGTTCGAGTCCTGCCTCCGCAACCATAAAAAACAGCCGTTTTCACCAGAAAACGTATGTTTTTCTAACTTTTTGGTGGTTACAAAAGTTACAGGCCCTACGACTTGGGGTTTATTTGGGGTTTACGCCAGTGGTGGACAGTGTTTTTCTAACTTTTGGGCCGAAAATGATTTTTGGGGTAAAACAACACTTTTGGGAGAAAGTTCCGGAAAGCTGCATTCAAAATGGTAAAACACCATTTTCATTATACAATTCTGTGGAATACTCTGAATATTCTCGGCTTTTTGATAGTATATGCGACTAGCATATAGTCGTAGTAATCTGGCGGATCCGACATATGGGGGTATTTTTCATGGGCAGCGAATTGCAGACAATGAACGGTCAGAATAAACTGGCACTTTGGACGGAGCGTGTATCGGCCTGCCGGAGCAGTGATCTAAGCGTAAGGGACTGGTGTAAGGAAAATGATATCTGCGAGCAGACCTATTACCGGTGGCAGAGAAAGCTGTACGGGATCGTCAAAGTGCAGCAGGAACAGTCTCGTTTTGCTGAGATAACCCCCTGCCCGTGTATGTTCCGGTAAAGCAGCAGTTACTGTCCGAATCGCAGGGACAGAGGTAGCTATTCACAGCGGAGCAGATGAGGAAACCGTCGGTATGGTGCTACGGTTGCTGAAATCATGCTGAACGATTTTAACGGAGCTGACAGGGTGTTTTTAGCCACTGGTTTTACCGATTTACGCAGAGGAATTGACGACCTGGCATCTATTGTACAGCAACAGTTTGAACTGGACCCCTTTAGCAATACCCTGTTTCTTTTCTGTGGCAGACGTCGGGACCGGATCAAGGCGCTGTACTGGGAAGGCGACGGATTTGTGCTGCTTTACAAGCGGCTTGAGTCCGGTTCTTTCCAATGGCCACGGTCTGAAACAGAAGTCAAAGCCCTGACACCTCAGCAATACCGTTGGCTCATGGATGGGGTAAGCATTGACCAGCCCAAGGCACATAAGGCCGTAAATACTTTGGAAATTGTTTGAAAAATGATAAGTTTTTCTGTACTTTCAGGTAGAAATATGGTATAATAATTTTTTCTGTAACTTGCACTTGCAATTTGCGATTTATATTGAAAGACCGACTTTTGAGAAATGTTTCTGTTTTTTTTTGCAGGGTTATGATATAATAAAACGCAAAATATGAAAGCCTATTGTTGTTTTCTGCCTGACAACATTGTTGTCAGCTATTGATGGTTACGACAGAGAATAAAAGTGGAAGGGTGTGGTACAGTGCCCAAAATTTTGCTTGTAGAAGATAATCATGCCGCCGTTGTAAAAATCAGACAGTTTATAGAAAATATAGATACTGCTCTTGAACTTCTGACTTGCAAGGAGGCTGGTGCGGCTTATATTCTTGCGCAAAAGCAAAAAGTGGATTTGTTCATTCTGGACATTCAATTGAAGGACTATAAGGGAACCAGTCTGGCCGCCCAACTGCGCGGTTTGCCGGAATATAAATACACGCCGATTATTTTTGAAAGTGCTTTGGCTGGAGAAGAACTGTCTGCTTACCGGGAGGTGAAGTGCTACGGATTCTTGATTAAGCCTTATACCGAAGCAGAATTTCGCGCTGTCCTTTGTGATGCTCTGGGACTTTCCGCTCATCTGCATCAGGAGGAAAAACATATTCAGATTGAGCAAAAGCAGTTTATTCTGGACTATCCTGTGTCAGAAATCGTATATGTGGAGGCATTGGGGAAAAAACTTACCATTCATACCCGAAATGCTCTTTCCGGAATGAAGGAAGATGTTATTTCAGGTTATACATTGATTCGCTTTTTACAGCTGATTGATGATCCGAAAGTTGTGCAGTGCCATAAAAGTATTCTGGTCAATACTGCATACATTGATCGAATCGATAAAGCAGGAAAAGAAATCATACTGAAAGGCTCTGCGGAAAGGCTGCCGGTGGGCAACAAGTATCAGTCCGCACTCTGGTAATGTCCATGCAGAATACGTTTTTATATTTTCTTTCCATGTTGGTGGAATCAATCGCTCTTTCGTGCTGTATTCTGGCCGTGTTCAGAGATCAAAAGGATTTGAGGAAAAGAGATTTCATTCTTGTTCCTTCAGTTTCTCTTTGTCTGCTCATAGCCAGATCCAGCTATGGGGGGGCATCTCCCGGTTTTCATCTCACGCAGGGCTTTTTCCTGGCTCCGGCAGACAATTTCCCAATCCTGCTGATTCTGCTGATGGGGCTTTTATTGCTGACCAGCACTCTGTTGAATACGCAGGATGGCGGGCGCACATTTTGTGGTACAATGGCCGCCTTTTCTCTTTATTTGTTATGCCACTTCTGTGCAGTTATCTTTACGATCTTTTTTAACTTGACAAGCTCCGGTATCGCTGTTGTAAGCAGCGTTGTTACCTTGCTGCTATGTATCTTCGTGGTGTGCCTGCCCTGGTTTCAGGGGCTTCGCAGCGCACTGCGAACAGGCTCCTTTCTGGTGCAGGTACTCTCAATCAATGTTACTTTATTTTTTACGGCTGTCTGTGCGTGCACATCCTTTGACCCGATCCGTTTTATGGCGCATTGGAAGTTCATCGCCTTTTTGCTTCTGCCACTTCTTTTTCTGGACATCGTTTTATGGATGATAAACACCCGACAGGAGGAACAGCGGAAACAAATCAGAATGACGGAGCAGTATGTTCCGATTGTAGAGGAACTGATTTCACAGGTTCGGGCAAGGCAGCATGAATTTAATAACCGAATGATGGCCATCGAGGCAGCTGTTTCTTCGGCAGAAAGCCTGCCAGAAGCACAGGAAGCTGTTGCGTTACTGACAAAGGGGCTTGTGCTGAGCGCGAACGACAGCATGCTGCTGGCCTGTGACAGCAAAATCATTTCCGGTTTTGTTTTCGGGAAGATCAAGCAGGCGGAAATTTCCGGTTTGGACATCCGCCTTCAAATTTCTACCAGTTTTAAGAAGGCAAGCATTCCTGAAACGGTATGGATCGAACTGATTGGAATTCTACTGGATAATGCCTTAGAGGCATCCAAACAGGGAGATACCATTTATCTTGAAAGCTGCCAGGCGGAAAATGTTACGGAGCTTTGGGTATGCAATCCGCATCCGCCTCTGTCCGGGACAGAGTTTATGCGTCTGTTCGCGAAAGGCGTTTCCACAAAGGTGGGGAGCTCTCGCGGATATGGGCTGTATCAGCTTATGCGGATCACCGAACACTATCGCGGCAAGATTCTGACCCGGAACGAAATTCGGAGTGATCGGAATTATGTGGTGTTCGGCGTTCGGTTTTCATGAATATGCGGTATGAACAAGGGTTTTGTGGGAATGAAATTCGTTTTATTCCCACAAAACCATTTTTCGTTTCCATAGGGTTGTAGTCAGAAAGAGGATTGCGTATAATACACGCAAACAAAGGAGGGGACGATTTCAATGTTTCGACTTATGAAAAATGAATGGAAAAAGATATGGATACCGGTGCTGCTGACTTTGATTGTCGTTACCGTGGCAGCGTGTACTATGACGGCCACGATGTATCCGGATTATTCGCTCACCTACACATTGGATGCATGGGAGGTTGGAACAGAGTATCTTTCTCTGCTATATCCTCTGTTTGTGGTTCTGCCTGTATGCTGGAATCTGCATCAGGAACGAAAAAACAATTTTCTCGTCTATGTGCAGCCCCGTGTGCCTATGAGGAAATACCTCTGGGTCAAGTGGATGGTTTATGCAATCAGCGCATTTTGCATCATCACAATTCCGTACATTCTCTCGGCAGTTACGGCCTTACGCATTGATCCTCATCTGGATGCCCTCAATATGGGAAATCGCATTTTTGAAAACACCTATTCGGAGTACCCTGTAGTTTACGCAGTGACGCTCTCTGTTTTCAGAGGCCTGATCGGCGTTTTGGTGATGACAATGGGCTTCTTTTTAGCCATGTATTGTGAAAATATTTTTGTTGTACTGACGGGGCCGTTCCTATATACGATTTTGGAGAATTTTTTGCTTGCGATTTTGGGCGTTCCACAATATCGGCTCGTGACGGCGTTTGACCCTAACTGTTTGAGCCCAGAAGTTATTACAACAATGTCCTTTGTTGCCGGCCCTTCCTTATTGGCTGCCGTTATCATACTTCTGGCAATCTACTTTTCCAAGGTAAAAAAGGAAAAGGTGGTCAAGGTATGATTCCCTTGATTCGGAAGAATATCAGGTTGTTGGGAATCGGGAAAAACTTGCTCCTGTTTATTGGCTGTTTTCTCTTCTCTTTCAGTTCACGGGGCGGTACGGTATTGAGTTTTGAGCAGCATTTGCTGTCAGGAACAACAGACCATTACTATCTGATATTTTTCCTTATGCCTTTGACTCTCCTGAGCTGCTTGCCTTTGGCAGAAGATGATCCACCCTATGTAATTTTCCGCTTTGGAAGTTACCGCCACTATTTTATTCGGAAATGGATTAGCCTTTGCGTACTGCCTGCCATTTTGGTGCTGGTTCAGCTGACGGCAATCTTGTTATCCGGAGTGGGGCTTCCCATGGAAAACACATGGCGGCTTCCTGACGGGAGTTTGGAAGCGGAGCTTTTTGAAGCGCTCAGTCAGGTGTTTTCCTCCCCACTGACAGCGTTTGCGGGTTGTACCGGGTACTTATTTCTTGGAATCTGGCTGATTTCCGGTCTTTGCATGTGGTTAGCTCATTTTGCCGGCCATAAACACTCTGTGCGGATTGTGGTCGGTCTCTATGTTCTTTCGATTTTATGGGTTAAGGTACCGGGCATTCATGCTTTCCCTATTACAGGACTCAACCATCTGCTGATTCTTCATCATAATTTGGGAATACCACATCGTTGGCTCGTTACTGGAATTACCGCGGCGTTGCTGGCATTGTTTTTGATCGGAAGCATCTGTTTTCCGTCAAAAAGAAAGCTGTTAGGAAAATCACAAAAAAGAAGAGGTGTTCAGGCGTACTACCAGAGGGCGCTGTTCCAAAAACAAGATCTCATGATTTTATGCGGTGTTGTGCTGGGAATGACTGTATATAAGGGGCTGAGCGGTCCTGAGCTGTCCTCCGGGCAGGAATGGGTCTATCGCCTTTTCTCTGGCCATGGAACCGGATCCTTTCATATCCTGGCATTTCTGGAAATGCTGTTGGTGAATACGGCGCCTCTTTATTTGATTGCTGTATTTGCAGAGGCCAGCATCAGCGAACAATCCACTTTCGTATCAGTTCGATCGAACAGCCGAAAAGAGATGTTTCATGGAATACTCAGGACAGTCATCAAATTTATTGCCATCTATCCAGTCCTTTGGTTCCTGGCAGGACTGACAGGTGGGCTCATCTTTGCGGACAGGATGGATCTGATTGCGATACAATTTTTAGTAGAATGTGTTGCTTTCAAATTTCTGGATATTCTGCTGCAGACACTTGTTATGCTTTTTTGCTATCTGCTGACAAGGCAAATTACAGTAGGCTTTTTAGCAATCCTTGCCGGGAATTTTTTGTGTGTAATTCCGCAAAATTGGGTACATTATCTACCCTTTGGCTTGTCCGGAACAGTAAGGGTTGACTGGGATTCCTTCGGCATGGGAATCCCGGCCGGGATGGCGTTGATGATTCTGATAGGATGCCTGGCTGTTACATTGAGTCTGCTGGAATTGCTTGGCTCTAAAAACTTACTTGGGAGGTAAACTTTATGCGTTCCTATATTGAAGTAGAAAATGTATCCAAACGATTCGGGAAAAAACCGATTCTGGAAAATATTTCGCTGTCCGTAGAACAGGGACAGACAATCGGTCTGGTAGGCGCAAATGGAAGCGGTAAGTCCGTTCTGTTCAAAATACTTTGCGGTTTCGAGAAGCCGGATTCCGGCAGTGTGTCCATGCGCGGAAAGCAGCTTGGTAAAAACGGCAGAGATTTTCCGGAAAACGTGGGCGTCTTTATCAATGCTCCCGGTTTCATTGGAATGTACAGCGGCCTTCAGAATTTGAAGTTTCTGGCTGATATTCAGGGGAAAATCTCCGAGACGGAGATCCGGGAAGCAATGGGAAAAGTTGGTCTTGATCCTGAAAACAAAACAAAAGTGAGCAACTATTCCCTTGGCATGAAGCAAAAGCTGGGACTTGCACAGGCTATTATGGAGGGACAGGATATTCTGGTGCTGGACGAACCTTTCAATGCACTGGACTATCACACCTATCAGGATGTAAAATCCATTATCCGAATGCTAAAAGCCGAGGGAAAAACAATTTTCCTGACATCCCACCACTATAAAGATCTTGAGCAGCTCTGTGACATCATCTATGCGATTGAAAACTGTCAGTTGATTCCGATTACTCCGGAAATCGTGGCACATTATCAGGAAGGGGAATAAGTTTTTTCGTGAGCTGACGGCCTGAAAGTACTTGGGAGGCCATCGGCACGGTTGAAGGGTGGATCTTTTCTGCCCGCTTTTCAGCACCCAAAGCAGAAAATACTGCGCAGCCGTTGCCAGCGGAAGCTGGCAACGGCTGCGGCATACCCCCCTTGCGGGTACATCAGGTATTCTTCTGCCTCTTCAAAAGGGACTACGAAAGCAGGGTATTGGCGCGAACTGGCAGGTGACCATGGTTCCGTTCCGCAGAGTGTGTGTCTGCTTATCCGCCGTAATAGGCGTTCAGGTACATCTCTTTGATCTCCTTCATCAGCGGATACCGGGGATTGGTGCCGGTGCACTGGTCGTCGAAGGCTTGCTCCACCATTTCGTCCAGACGGCCCAGGAAGGCCTCTTCGGAAACACCGTATTCTCGAATAGCGTTGTGGATGCCGATTTTGTGCATGAGTTCCGTAATGGCGTCGATGAGGTTTTCAAGCTTCTCCTCGTCTGTATTGCCGTCCAGCTTCAGACAGTCGGCCACCTTGGCGTATCTGGCCAGGGTATGGGGATGGTCATACTGGGAGAAGGTGCCCATTTTCACGGAAACTTTGGCGGCATTGAAGCGGAGAACCTAGCGGATCAGCAGGGCATTTGCAATGCCGTGGGGCAGATGGTGGAAAGCGCCCAGCTTGTGGGCCATGGAGCTGCATACGCCCGGGAAGGCATTGGCGAAGGCCATACCCGGCCATGGTGGTTGGCCATGTTTTCTCTGGCTCTGGGTGCTTTGGCACCCTGTTCATAGGCTGCGGGCAGATTCTCGAAGATCAGCTTCAGGCTGCGCAGGGCCAGACCATCGGTGTAGTCCGTTCCATGATGGAGGCATAGGCTTCCAAAGCGTGGGTGACGGCGTCGATACCGGAGGCGGCGGTTAGGCCCCGGGGGCGTTCATCATCATGTCCGCGTCCACAATGGCCATCTTGGGCAGCAGCTCATAGTCGGCCAGAGGATATTTGAGGCCTGTGGATTCGTCCGTAATGACCGCAAAGGGCGTCACTTCGGAGCCGGTGATTTTGCTTATGATTTGGGCGAACACAAGTCGGATGATGACCTGCGGGCTTCCATGGCCGATGCCCTGGACGACTTCTTTGGAAATCGCCAGGACTGCGATATTTTCTAAATTCAGCAATGCCACCGAATCCCGGTGGCATTTTTTGACGACTATTTTATGGCCGTTTGACGGTTACTCTCTAATGGTCAAAAAAATTTATCCGCAGCAATCGGGATAGATTGCTGCGGACATTGTCAAGAGAAAACGAGTTTATCAATCGTCTAACTCCGTCTCATGCCTGAGGATTGCGCCGGTGGCCGCGTCAATTTCATAGTCGTACTCCCTATTGCCGGACTTGAACTCGACCTCGTAGACGAGCGTGCCGTCCTCGTCGTCCAGCTCGATCTCCATGTCATACGCCTTGC
>UQYK01000031.1 GCA_900545285.1 uncultured Ruminococcus sp. | reverse complement strand
ACGGACATCGACGGCATCGGCCAATTTTTCGGTGAGGTACAGGATCTCTTCCAAAGGCGGAGAAATGGTTGAACATAGAGGAAACGCAGACCCGGCTGATGCGAGGAACGGAAACGCTCCTTGCATCAGCCGGTTTTTTGGTTATTGTGAAAAAAAGCTTGATTTTTTGATGCGCTCCGCTTATACTGTTTGTACAGACAGTAAGATTGAGCTTGAAATAGCAAAGCAGTAATAATAAAATAAGAACGGAGGCAACTACCATCCAGGGCGGTTTGCGGAACGAATGTGTATCTAACGGGTGCGGCAGTATAAACTCCAGAAAGCGTCTGCCGCAGCTCCCGTAGATAAATATCTGCCGGTTTCATCCGGTACATAAGGAGAAGGAACATGGAAAGAAAGCATCTGTCAACCCGTTTACTTTCGTACCTCCTGACCTTTGCGATGCTGCTCTCCTTTGCTGTGCCTGTGGGCGCAGTGGGCGGCGGCGAGTCCCAGGTCAGCTTTACGCAGGTAGACAACAGCGCGGTTTCCGCATCTCTCCTCACTGAGGCCGTGGAAAACGCAACAGGCGAACCCAGTTATGCGGCCACCGATCTGGTCCGCGTTTCCATTCTTTTGGAGCAGCCTTCCACCCTGGAAGCTGGCTACTCCACCGCTGGCATTGCCGACAATGGGGCGGCGATGACCTATCGCGCCGGCCTGGGGAAAGCGCAGACCGATGTGGCGGCCCAGGTTCAGAAGGCCACCGGCAAGAAGCTGGATGTGGTCTGGAACCTAACCCTTGCGGCCAACATGATTTCTGCCAATGTTCCGCGCAGCGCCATAGAGAAAATTGCCGCCCTGGATGGTGTGAAGGCCGTTGTAGAGGAAACCTGCTATCAGCCGCAGGTCGTTTCTGTGGGCGGCGAGTATCGCCCAGATATGGCAGTCTCTGGCCAGATGACCGGCGCATGCCAGGCGTGGCTGGAGGGGTACACAGGCGCTGGCCGTAGAATTGCCGTGATTGATACAGGCCTGGATACGGATCATCAGTCCTTCAGCCCATCCGCTTTTGCCTATGCCCTGGATCAGGCGTCCAAAGAAAAGGGGATTGCCTACCAGCTTCTGGATGCCGAAGAAATCGGCTCTGTGATGAGCAGCGTTGCGTGTCCGGTTTGTCACGGAAAGCGGCTGAAACCAGAGGTGCTGGCAGTTACTGTAGGCGGTAAAAATATCATTGAACTTACAGAACTTTCCGTAACAGATGCCATTGCATTTTTTCATGACTTAAAGCTGACAGAACGGGAACAGTTTATTGCGGAGCGTATTGTAAAAGAAATTCTGGAACGTCTGGGATTTTTGAAAAATGTAGGTTTGGAATACCTCACCCTTGCCCGGAATGCAGGAACGCTTTCCGGGGGTGAAAATCAGCGGATTCGTCTGGCAACACAAATTGGTTCCTATTTAATGGGCGTCTTGTATATCCTGGATGAGCCGAGCATCGGACTGCATCAGCGGGACAACGATAAACTGATTGCCACATTAAAGCGCTTGCGCGATCTTGGGAATACTTTGATTGTGGTAGAACATGATGATGATACAATTCTGGCGGCGGACTATGTGGTGGACATTGGCCCCGGTGCAGGAATTCACGGGGGAAATGTTGTATATTCCGGTGATGTAAAGGGCTTGCTGGCATGTGAAAAGTCTATTACCGGGCAGTATCTCAGCGGCAAGCGGAATATACCGCTTCCCCTCGAGAGACGTTCCGGCAACGGAAACTATCTGACAGTACACGGTGCCAGAGAACACAATCTGAAAAATATAGATGTGTCCATTCCATTGGGTGCCTTTACCTGTATTACCGGCGTTTCCGGTTCCGGAAAATCCTCGTTGGTCAATGAGATTCTTTATAAGTACCTGGCGGCAAAGCTGAACCGGGCGCGTACCAGATACGGCGATTTTGACAACATTGACGGAATTGAAAATCTGGACAAGGTAATTGATATTGACCAGTCTCCCATCGGAAGAACACCGCGCTCCAATCCGGCAACATATACCGGTGTGTTTACAGATATCCGGAACCTGTACGCCATGACCAATGATGCAAAGGCAAAGGGGTATCATGCAGGCCGTTTTTCATTCAATGTAAAGGGCGGTCGGTGCGAATCCTGTCAGGGAGACGGTATCCTGCGCATCGAAATGCATTTCCTTCCGGATGTTTATGTTCCGTGTGAAGTGTGCAAGGGGAGACGTTACAACCGGGAAACACTTGCGGTTAAATACCGGGATAAATCCATTTACGATGTACTGGAAATGACAGTTGATGAGGGTGTTGTATTTTTTGAAAACCATCCGAAAATTGTACGAAAACTGAAGATGCTCCAGGAAGTTGGATTGGGGTATTTGAAAATCGGTCAGCCGGCAACTACGCTTTCCGGCGGCGAGGCGCAGCGTGTAAAGCTGGCAACAGAGCTTTCCAAGCGTCCTACCGGAAAGACAATCTATATTTTGGACGAGCCTACCACTGGTCTGCATACGGCAGATGTGCACAAGCTGATTGAGGTATTGCAGCGACTGACAGACACCGGAAACACTGTGGTTGTAATTGAACACAACCTGAATGTAATTAAAGTGGCGGACTGGATTGTAGACCTGGGACCGGAAGGCGGCGACCGTGGCGGTACTGTTGTGGTCAGCGGAACGCCGGAGCAGGTGGCAGCTTGCCCGGATTCCTATACCGGACAGTATTTAAAGCCATATCTGAAATCTGCAAAAACGGAATCTGATCCGCCTGCGGAAAACTGACAGATTTTTATAAAAACAGGGGCTTCGTCCCTGCAAATTTGGTATTTTCGAAAAATATCAAAGAAGTGCTTGCAAAAAAGTGCGAAATGGTGTATAATATATCTGTATGAAATGGGTAGGACAATGTAACGCATGGACTGCTGCATTTCAGAATGTATGTTAATCTCTATTGCAGAAAGGATGTCAAATCAAATGGCAGGTTTAAACAAAGTAACTGTAGATGACGTAAATGTAAAGGGCAAGCGCGTCCTGGTTCGCGTGGATTTCAATGTTCCGATGAAGGACGGCGTAATCACCAATGATAACCGGATTCAGGCTGCACTGCCGACCATCAACAAACTGGTTTCCGAAGGCGCAAAGGTAATTCTGTGCTCTCACCTGGGCAAGCCGAAGAACGGCCCGGAAGAAAAGTTTTCTCTGAAGGCTGCTGCTGCTCGTCTGGCAGAACTGGTTTCTGCAAAGGTTACATTCGTACCTTCTGATGTTGTAGTCGATGATACTGTAAAGGCTGCTGTTGATCAGATGCAGGACGGCGAAATCATCGTTCTGGAAAATACTCGTTTCCGTAAGGAAGAGACCAAGAACATCGAATCCTTCAGCAAGGATCTGGCTTCTATCGCAGATGCATTTGTTATGGATGCATTCGGCAGCGCACACAGAGCACACTGCTCTACTGTTGGCGTAACGGAATTTGTAAAGGAAACCGCAGTTGGTTACCTGATGCAGAAGGAAATCCAGTTCCTGGGCAATGCTGTAGAAGATCCGGTTCGTCCGTTTGTTGCAATTCTGGGCGGCGCTAAGGTTGCAGATAAGCTGAACGTAATTTCCAACCTGCTGGAAAAGTGCGATACACTGATCATCGGCGGCGGTATGGCTTACACCTTCCTGAAGGCACAGGGCTATGAAGTAGGTACCTCTCTGGTAGACGATACCAAACTGGATTACTGCAAGGAAATGATTGAAAAGGCAAAGGCAAACGGCAAGAAGCTGCTGCTGCCGGTAGATACCGTAACAGCTGCTGAATTCCCGAACCCGATTGATGCTGCAATTGAAGTTGTTACCTATGATTCTGATAAGATTCCGGCAGACAGAATGGGTCTGGATATTGGCGAAAAGACACAGGCTCTGTTTGCAGATGCAGTGAAGACTGCAAAGACTGTTGTATGGAACGGACCGATGGGTGTATTTGAAAACCCGATCCTGAGCAAGGGTACTGTTGCTGTTGCACAGGCTCTGGCTGATACCGATGCTACAACTATCATCGGTGGTGGTGACTCCGCAGCAGCTGTAATGCAGCTGGGCTTTGCAGATAAGATGAGCCACATTTCTACTGGCGGCGGTGCTTCTCTGGAATATCTGGAAGGCAAGGTTCTGCCGGGCGTTGCTGCAATCGCTGACAAGAACTAATTAACAGAATAAAAAGGCAGCCGGCTTGCGCTGCTGCAAACGGGAGGATTCTATGAAAATGGAAAGCTTCCGTTTGTGCTGTCTTGGGAAAGGAATGATACCATGAAAAAATGGGAAGTACAGGATTCTGTCAAAAGTGCTTTTTTGAATCCGGCTGCTGCATTTGCATTGGGTGCATTTTGTGGTCTGGCGATCGGAATGCTTTGCATGCCTTTTTCCAAAGGCATCGTTATCGGCAGCCATAACGGAAGCAATAACAAAGAATCCCACGAAGAAGGGGATTATATTACAGATGCAGAAGCATCAGAATAATCAGAAAAGAGGAATTTGTCATGAACAAGGCACTGAGAAAGGCAATTATTGCCGGTAACTGGAAGATGAACAAGAATCGTAAAGAAGCTGCTGAGTTGATCAACGCTCTGAAGCCGATCGCTGCAGATAAGACCTGCGGTGTGATTATCTGTGTACCGTTTACCAATCTGGAAACTGCGCTGTCTTTGACAGAAGGCACAAATATCGAAGTAGGCGCAGAAAACGTACATTTCGAAAAGAGCGGTGCATTCACCGGCGAAATTTCTGCTGATATGCTGACAGAAATGGGCGTAAAGTACGTAATTGTTGGTCACTCTGAGCGGAGACAGTACTTCGGCGAAACCGATGAAACTGTAAACAAGCGTACAACTGCTGCCATTGAAGCAGGCATGACTGTTATCCTGTGCGTTGGTGAAACACTGGCAGAACGGGAACTGGGCATTACAGAAGAAGTAGTTGCAAAGCAGGTTAAGGTTGCACTGCACGGTCTGACAGCAGATCAGGTAAAGAACATTGTAATCGCTTATGAGCCGGTATGGGCAATCGGTACTGGTAAGACTGCTACTGCTGAACAGGCAGAAGAAGTTTGTGCATTTATCCGTGCAACAGTTGCTTCTCTGTATGATCAGGCAATTGCAGATGGCATGACCATTCAGTACGGCGGTTCTATGAATGAAAAGAACTGCGCAGAACTGCTGGCAAAGGAAAATATCGACGGCGGTCTGATCGGCGGCGCTTCTTTGGTTGCTGAAAAGTTTGGCGTACTGCTGGCAGAAGCATCTAAGTAATTTTTTGATGGATTTCATCCGAATATGAAATGAGGCAGTGCCGTACAGAGCCGTAAGGTGGCTGCGCGGTGCTGCCTTTTTTGGATAGAAAAGGAGAGTTTATACTATGAGCAAAAAACCTGTTGCGTTGATCATCATGGACGGTTTCGGTCATAATCCCAGCGACTATGGCAATGCAATTCATGCGGCAAAGAAACCGAATCTGGACAAATATCTTCAGGGACCGCACACTCTGATTGGTGCCAGCGGACTGGATGTTGGTCTGCCGGACGGCCAGATGGGAAATTCCGAAGTTGGTCACACCAATATCGGCGCTGGTAGAATTGTTTATCAGATGCTCGTAAAAATTACAAAGGATATTGAGGATGGTGTTTTCTTTTCCAATCCTGCAATTTCTACTGCAATGGATGCATGCAAGGAAAAGGGAACTGCGCTGCATCTGATGGGACTGCTTTCTCCGGGTGGTGTTCACAGCCATATTTCTCACCTGTATGGTTTGCTGGAAATGGCAAAGCAAAAGGGTTTATCAAAGGTATATGTACATGCATTCCTGGATGGCCGTGACGAGCCGCCGGCATCTGCTGCTGGATTTATGGAAGAAGCAGTTGCAAAGCTGAATGAAATTGGTGTAGGTAAAGTTGCTACCATTTCCGGCCGTTACTACGCAATGGATCGGGATAATGCATGGGATCGTGTTGAAAAGGCATATGATGCTATGGTTCTGGGCGAAGGTGTAAAAACCGATGCAGATCCGGTCAAGGCAATTCAGGACAGCTATGCCAATGATGTAACAGATGAGTTCATGCTCCCGACTGTTCTGGACGCAGAAGGAACTGTTAAAGAAGGTGATAGCATGATCTTCTTCAACTTCCGTCCTGACCGTGCAAGACAGCTGACTCGCTGCTTTGTAGATCCGGATTTCAGCGGATTTACACGGAAGAATGGCTATTTCCCAGTACAGTTTGTCTGCATGGCACAGTATGATGCTTCTATGCCGAATGTTTCCGTTGCATATCCGCCGGAAGATCTGCATATGACGCTGGGTGAATATCTGAGCAAGTGCAACAAGACACAGCTGCGTATTGCAGAAACACAGAAGTATGCACACGTTACCTTCTTCTTCAATGGCGGCAGAGAGCAGACATTTGAAGGGGAAGACCGCATCCTGGTACAGAGTCCGGATGTTCCAACATTTGATCTGAAGCCGGAAATGAGCGCATATGAAGTTACAGATAAGGTTGTAGAAGCAATCAACAGTGACAAGTATGATGTGATCATTTTGAACTATGCAAACTGTGATATGGTTGGACATACCGGCGTATTTGACGCTGCTGTAAAGGCTGTAGAAGCAGTTGATACCTGCGTTGGCCGTATGGTAGATGCAATCATGCAGAAGGGTGGTATTGCCTTTATTACTGCTGATCACGGCAACGCAGATAAGATGCTGGAAGCTGACGGTACACCGTTTACAGCACATACTACAAATCCGGTTCCGTTTATTGTAGTCGGAAAGGATTGTAATCTGCGGGAAGGCGGCGTGCTGGCTGATATTGCACCGACTATGCTGGAAGCAATGGAACTGCCGCAGCCGGATGAAATGACTGGAAAGAGCCTGTTTGCATAAGCAGTAAAAACGAAATTTTATGAAAAAATCTGTACGTTGTAGAGCGTGCAGATTTTTTGTTTTTCGGCAGGAATTTCAAAAATATTACTGGACAAATGTCTATTTTTTTGGTATACTAACATGAGAGAGAATTTGCGGGTATACGATTGGAAAAACCTGCACTTCATTTTGATGCATGTAAATATACAAGGTAGGTGTTGACAGTATGCAAAAGTTCGAGCTGATTTCCAATCATGACCGATTGCCGTTACATGGGCTGGTTGTGGTTCCAAAAGATCGTGAACCGAAGGCAATTTTGCAGATTCTGCATGGCATGTGCGAGCATAAGGAACGGTATGCCGCCTTTTTGCAGGAAATGACAAGCCATGGGTTTGTTTGTGCGATTCATGATCACCGCGGTCATGGGGAAAGTGTACGGCAAAAGGAGGATCTGGGCTATTTTTATCAGGATGGCGGTTCTGCTATGGTAACAGATGCGTATCAGGTGACCCAGTGGATACAAGCACAGTTTCCGAATCTTCCGTTGTTTTTGCTGGGACACAGTATGGGCTCTCTTGTGGCGCGATGTTATTTAAAGCGCTATCCGGATGTACTGGATGGACTCATTCTCTGTGGCTCGCCGAGCGCTGCAATTGGAGTGGGACTGGGAGAGCGTGTAAGAGCAATGCTAGCACGGAAAAAAGGAGAACAGTATCATAGCGAATGGCTTGGAAAGACGGTATTCTCCGGATTTGAAAAGCCCTTTCGGGTCGAAGGCCGGAAAAATGCCTGGCTTTGCAGAGATTCTAAGGTAGTGGACGCCTATAATCAGGATTCTCTTTGTACCTTTAACTTTTCATTGAATGGGTATGAAGCTCTGCTCTATTTGCTCCGGAACACCTATGATACAGAGAATTGGAATGTTGTGCGGCCGAATTTTCCCATTCGTTTCCTGTCCGGGGCAGAAGATCCTTGCAGAGGAAACGATGCCAAATTTAATCAAGCAGCAGAATTGCTGTGTTCTGTGGGATATACAAATGTTACAGCAAGACTTTTCCCAGGCATGCGGCATGAAATTTTAAATGAGCTGCAAAAAGAACTGGTTTATGCGGACGTACAAAATACGCTGGAACAATGGGTTCATTCGTGATTGTAAAAATCACAAATACTTAGAGAATCGAGAGGAATCAGAAAATGACAAGAGAAGAAATCGAAAAAAACCGAATTGCATGGGCGGAGAGCGATCGAAAAAGGGATTCCGGTCTGGAAGAACCAAAAGACGTTACAATTCTTCGGAATCTTGCCTATGCAGAGGATGGCCTGACAGAACATCAGTTGGATGTCTACTATCCCAGTGGTGCAGAAGGTAAAAATCTGCCGGTTTTAATTAATGTTCATGGCGGTGGATGGTTTTACGGAGATAAGGAACTCTATCGCTTTTACGGCATGAGATTAGCGCAGTTTGGATTTGTGGTGATCAATTGCAATTATCGGCTGGCGCCGAAATATCCATATCCGGCAGCAATTGAGGATGTCTGTCGCGTTGTAAAGTGGACATCAGAACATCGCAGGGAATATACCCAGAATGGGCATTGGTTCATGGTGGGAGATTCTGCCGGAGCGCAACTGGTGAGTCAGTACTGTATTCTGGCATCAAATGCCGCGTATCGGAAACAGTTGCGATTTGACACCTATGACCAGATTCCGGATGGTGTGGCGTTAAACTGCGGAATTTATGATATGACGGATCACGCAATTGCTTCCAAAGAACCATACCTGCAAAGCTTGTCTGGAAAGCAGCTGGAATTGTTTGAATCGCAGCTGGACTATTTAAATCAAGATTTTCCGCCTGCTTACTTGATGGCAAGCGTCAATGACGGTCTGCGTTCTATGACAACGCCAATGAGAAAGAAATTGGAGGAAGTGCAGGTTCCTATGGTGTTTGCGGAGTACGGAAACGGTACACCATCTGACAATCATGTGTTTCACTTGAATTTGTATAGTGAAAACGGGAAGCGCTGTAATGCAGCAGAAATGGCGTTCTTTCAATCACTGATGCAGTCCTGATGCGGTATAAGAAAAAAGTCTGCCTTTGGAATTGTTGTTTCCAAGAGCAGACTTTTTTGTTTTGATCTGATTATGCATGTAAATGCAGTATCCGTTGATTCTCAGAACCGCGAAACGGCAGAGATAAGGACTTTTGAGATTCAATGAACGGGCCATCCACTAAGACATCGATTTCCTGTAGCAACGCATCTGTTACTTCACAGCGGTAGGAACCAGGAGAAAGCAGTTCTGTTTCCAGAATGCATCCTGTATAGCACCAGATGTCCTTGCTTTTCCCATAGGTTTTTCGTACGGCCTGTACCAATTCCAGTAAAACCGGCTGATTTTCCGGTTCCATAGGCTCTCCGCCTAATAGGGTGAGTCCTTGGACGTAAGATGGCTCCAGAAGCTTTAGAATCTGCTCTGTGGTTTGCTTGGTGTATGGTGTCCCATAAGAGAAATTCCAAGTTTCTGGATTAAAACAGTTTTTGCAGCCGTGCCGACAGCCGGATACAAACAGAGAAACGCGTACACCTTCTCCATTTGCAATGTCGCAGGATTTGATTGCGCCGTAGTACATGATGGCGAAACCCCTTTCCTAAATTTCCATTATAAGTGCATTACACGATCCCGGATTTCCTGTGTGCGTCCCTGGTTCCAGAATTGTGTGCCGATGTAACCGCAGGTACGGCGTGCTACATTCAACTTATCCTGATTGCGGTTGCCGCAGTTAGGGCATTCCCAGACAAGCTTTCCATCGTCTTCTACAATCTGGATTTCTCCGTCATAGCCGCAAACCTGGCAATAATCGCTCTTGGTGTTCAATTCAGCATACATGATATTATCATAAATGTGCTGCATCACCGCGATAACGGCCGGAATGTTATTCTGCATATTGGGGACTTCTACATAGCTGATGGCACCGCCGGGGGAGAGCTCCTGGAACTGTGCCTCGAAGCTTAATTTTTCAAAGGCATTGATCGGTTCTGTTACATGAACATGGTAGCTGTTAGTGATGTAGTTTTTGTCTGTTACACCTTCAATAACGCCAAAACGTTCCTGTAGACACCGTGCAAACTTGTAGGTGGTAGATTCCAGCGGCGTTCCATAGAGACTGAAATCAATGTTAGTTTCTTTTGCCCAACGCTTACAGGTATCATTTAAATGCCGCATTACTTCTAATGCAAACGGCGTAGCAGCAGGATCCGTGTGGGATTTTCCGGTCATATAGCGTGTGCACTCACACAGTCCTGCATATCCCAGAGAAAGGGTAGAATAGCCACCGTATAGGAGTTTATCGATTGTCTCGCCCTTTTTCAGACGTGCCAATGCACCGTACTGCCAAAGGATCGGAGCAACGTCAGAAGGTGTACCTTTCAAGCGATTGTGCCGGCACATCAAAGCGCGATAGCAAAGTGCAAGACGCTCGTCGAAGATTTCCCAGAAGCGATCCATATCGCCGCCGGAAGAGCATGCTATATCTACCAGATTTAATGTGACTACGCCCTGGTTAAAGCGGCCGTAGAATTTATACTTGTCGTTTTCGTCTTTGTATACTGTCAGGAAAGAACGGCAGCCCATACAGGTATAGCAGTTGCCCTCTTTCAGCTTCTTCATGATTTTTTCGGAAATATAATCCGGAACCATGCGCTTTGCAGTGCATTGTGCAGCGAGTTCTGTCAGATAAAAATACTTTGAATCTTCGTGAATATTATCTTCTTCCAGTACGTAAATCAACTTTGGAAATGCAGGTGTGATGAAAACGCCCTTTTCATTTTTTACACCCTGAATTCGCTGACGCAGCATTTCTTCAATAATAATTGCCAGATCATTTCTGGTCTGTCCTTCTGGAACTTCATCCAGGTACATAAATACAGTAACAAACGGCGCCTGGCCATTGGTGGTCATAAGTGTGATGACTTGGTACTGTATCATCTGAACGCCTTGGATAATTTCATTGCGGACGCGCATTTCTGCTACACTGTTGATGGTTTCTTCGTCCACTTCCTTTCCCAGACGCTCGTATTCTCTGCGTACATCCCGGCGGAATTTTTCCCGGCTGACCTGTACAAAGGGTGCCAGGTGAGACAGGGTAATGCTCTGACCGCCATACTGAGAACTTGCAATTTGTGCAATAATCTGTGTGGAAATATTACATGCGGTAGAAAAGCTGTGGGGCTTTTCGATCATTGTTTCGCTGATAACAGTACCGTTTTGCAGCATATCCTCCAGATTTACCAGACAGCAGTTATGCATGTGCTGCGCAAAATAATCGGCATCATGGAAATGAATAATGCCAGCCTTGTGCGCATCAGTGATATCATGCGGCAGCAGAAAACGGGTGGTGATATCCTTGCTGACTTCACCGGCCATATAGTCACGCTGTACGCTGTTTACAACGGGGTTCTTGTTAGAGTTTTCCTGCTTGACTTCTTCATTTTCAAAATTCAAAAGGCTCAGGATTTTTTTGTCTGTTGTATTAGACTGCCGCAGCAGTCCACGTTCATACCGATAGGTAATGTAATTTTTGGCAACGCCGAAAGCGCCATGCTGCATGATTTCAACTTCTACCCAGTCCTGAATCGTTTCCACATCCACTGCACGGTTCATTTGATCGCAGCGCTCTTCAATTTCTGCCGCAATTTCTGCAATTTCCGTATCTGAAAGCTGCTCTGCTTCCATTACGGTAATATTGGCTTTTGAAATGGCAGCTTCGATTTTTTTTCGATCAAAGAAGTCTTCTTTTCCGCTTCGCTTAATAATTTTCACAATAAACTACCTCCAATATTTTTACAGAAATGTCCAAGGACAGGCAGAGCTATGATTTCATGCAAATCCATCTTACATCGATTGGAAATCTTCAGTTTTTTGCAAAACCAGTCCGCATAAGCAAAAATGACAGTGCTTATGCGGACAGATAACCAATATCGTGTAATTGCCTACATACAGTGCAGCGAGAAAGAATAAAAAGATTTTTGGAAATAAGACCTGCTATAGACAAAGAGAAATGCAAGCCGAAGGGCCTGCACCAAATTACAATTTTTCAGTATATCTAAACCGTATTTTAAGTGGTTTGACAACCGGAATATTTATAATTTCTATTATACTGCTTTTGATTGCATCTGTCAAGAAACAAAGTGTGTCAAAAGTAAAACCACTATAACTTGTGTCTCGCGATCGCTGTAACCACTATATCTTGTATGTTCCATTATAACGCTTTCTAAAATCCTTGTCAAGTGAATTTTGCAGTTTCATCTTTTCTTATGAAAAAGGGACTTCATTTCAGTATTTGTAAAGGGCTGTCGTTAAAAAGCCAAAAAGACGAAGAAGTCTTGTTGTCCTTTCAAGAAAATTTGTCATACTATGAAAAAACGCTGATTTTTTTGTTTGATACAAGAAAAATGGCATATGTAAAATTGTGCAATATAGGCTGACTTTTTTCTCAAAATATGCTATACTAATAAAAGCAAATATTGAGTTTTCTTAATACTTGAAGAAAGAAATTTTTCCGAAAAGGAGTATGATTTTTTATGAAGAACTTAAAGAAAATGGCAGCAATTCTGGCTGCTGCAGCAATTTCTGTTACATCTCTGGCATCTTTTTCTTTGTCGGTTTCTGCGCTGGACGCTACAGATGAACCACCGTACACTGCATGGCTTTTCTTCCAGGCAGGCGGCGACATGAAGAAAAATTCGGATGCAGATAAGGGTACTGCTGACTATGATCCGGATGAAAACAATATTTCCGGCACAGAAGCAACGATCACTGGTGACGGTGAATATTCCGTTGACGTTACTATGGGAACCGGTTCTGAAACAATTGAATGCATGTCCCTGCAGACAAATATCAATGGTTATGCTTATATCACAGATGGCCAGGATGTTCTGAAGGACGGTGTAAAGATCGAAATTACCTCTATTGAGGTGAAGCGTGCTGACGGTATAACTTCCGAAATTCCGTACAATGGTCCGAGTGAAAAGGCATATGGTATAGACAATGATAGTGTTGCCCTGCGTATGAACATTTATAATACATTGGGAGAGAGAAATGATGTCAAGGATATCGACAACAAGCCGACAGGCGGTCTGATGGGCGGCGATACAGTTGTTGTAAACTTCAAGGTAAGCAACATGGTAAAGCCGGTAAATTACGGTGATGTAGATGGAGATGGTGCTTATACCATCGATGATGCCTTCATGACACTGAAGGAGTATGCTACACTGCAAGCAGGCGGTGACAAGACATTTGATGATGCAGTAAAGCAGCGTGCAGATGTAGATGGCGATGGCAGCATTACAAATAATGATGCATTCCTGATTTTGCAGTTCTACTCAAGATTAAATGCAGGCGAAAAGATTACAGCAAAGGATCTCTTCCCGGCTGCAAAGTAAAACAGTGAATCTCACCGTTTGATTTGTAATTGCAAATATGATATGAAAAAGGCCGCAGGTTTTCTGTGGCCTTTTTTGCAAGTAAAATAAAAAGGATGTACCACCAAAAATTGAATGGCACATCCTTTTGTTATATGAGAAACGAAATGCTCATTCCTGTACCAGCTGTTTCATGTCATACATGCCTGCCGGTTTTCCTTTCAGATAAACCGCTGCGTTGACAGCGCCAACGGCGAAAACAGCCTTAGAAGCTGCGCTGTGAGACAGTGTGATCACTTCGTCATTTCCGGCGAAGATAATGTCATGTTCACCTACAATTGTGCCACCGCGAATGGAATGCATCCCGATTTCCTTGGGATCACGCTTCATTCTTCTTGCGTGGCGATCATACACATAGTGATAGGAATTATCCAGTGTATCATTGATTGCATTTGCAATCATAATTGCCGTGCCACTGGGAGCATCGATTTTCTGATTGTGGTGCTTCTCCACGATTTCAATATCAAATTGACCGCCCAGTACCGCAGCAGCCTTTTTTCCCAGTTCTACCAAAAGATTGATACCCAGGGACATATTGAATGTGAAAAATACAGGAATCTGCTCTGCTGCATGCTGAATTTTTCCGATTTGCTCATCGCTATAGCCAGTTGTAGCCAATACCAGTGCAACATTGTTTACCAGTGCGTATTCCAACAGCCCGTCTAAAGAAGAGGGGTTTGAAAAATCAATGATAACATCCGGTGTTTCTGTCAATGCAGACGGTGTTTCCACAATGGGAAAATCCGCATACTGTGCGGTGTAGGAATCAATACCGCTGATTACTGTACAGTCATTGCGCTCCTGAATACAGGAAGCAACGGTGTGTCCCATTTTGCCATTTGCACCGCAGATTGCAATTTTTGTCATAGTCCTGCTCCTTTTACGTGATTTTGTTCCTGTGTGACCGATGGGGTCTTAGGAAATCAGGCCGTATGCCTGCAATGTGGCTTTCATGGCAGCCTTGTGTGCATCGCTCATATCCAAAAGCGGCATTCTGCACGGACCGGAGGGCATACCCAGCTGATTCATGGCTTCCTTTACCGGAATCGGATTAACTTCCATAAACAGGTCGTTAATCAGACGGAGATACTTCAGCTGCAATTCTGTGGCAGCGGCAAAATTATTGTCCAGACAATATTGTGTCATCTGGTGTGTTTCCTTCGGCAGAACGTTGGATAGTACAGAGATAACGCCCTTTCCGCCCAGAGACATAATCGGTACGATCATATCATCGTTGCCGCTGTAGATATCTACCTTGTCGCCGCAGGCAGCAGCCAGCTTTGCGGTATAGCCAATGTTGCCGCTGGCTTCCTTTACTGCTACAATATTCTTGTGCTCAGCCAGAGCAGCAATTGTGCTGACATCAAAGCCAACGCCGGTACGGCTGGGAATGTTGTAAAGAATAATCGGAACATTTACACTGTCGGCAATGGCGTTATAGTGCGCAATCAGGCCGCGCTGTGTTGTCTTGTTATAATACGGCGTAACAACCAGAAGGCCGTCAGCGCCCAGTTCCTGCGCTTCCTGAGAAAGCTCAATGGCATACTTTGTGTCATTGCTGCCGGTACCAGCGATAACAGGAATCCGGTTATGAGTATGCTCTACAGCAAAACGAATGCATTCCCGGTGTTCCTTGTCATCCAGTGTAGAGGATTCTCCGGTAGTACCGCAGATAATAATGGCATCTGTTCCATTTTCAATCTGAAAGTCAATATTTTTTCCCAGTCCGTCATAATCGACAGAACCGTCTGCCAGCATTGGTGTAATAATTGCAACACCAGCGCCGGTGAAAATTGTATTTTTCATAATGCTTACCTCCTGACGGTAATAATAGATCAGTCACCCGGCTTATGCTGCGAGTGATTTTCTATGAATATTTGATCTGTAAGGAATGATTGCAATTAGTCCAGATAGCCCTTTGCTGCCAGCAATTCAGCCAGGAGAACACCGCCGCCAGCTGCGCCGCGCAGGGTATTGTGAGACAGGCAGACAAACTTGTAATCAAACATGGTGTCTTCCCGCAGACGGCCTACAGAAACAGCCATACCGCCTTCGATGTTGCGGTCCAGCTTTGCCTGCGGACGATCGTCTTCCTGGAAATAGTGGATGAACTGCTTTGGTGCAGAAGGCAGATCCAGTTCCTGCGGAACACCCTTGAAGTCTTCCCAGATTTTCAGAATCTCATCCTTTGACGGCTTCTGCTCAAAGGAAACAAATACAGCAGCAGTATGACCATCAGAAACCGGGACACGCAGACACTGGGTTGTGATCAGCGGGCTGTCAGCGCTGACGATCTGGCCGTTTTCAATCTTGCCCCATACCTTCAGCGGTTCTTTTTCAGATTTTTCTTCTTCACCGCCGATGTAGGGGACAATATTATCCAGAATTTCCGGCCAGCGTTCAAAGGTCTTGCCGGCGCCGGAAATTGCCTGATAAGTGCAGGCCAAAACGTTTTTGATGCCATATTTGCGAAGCGGAGAGAGTGCCGGAACATAGCTCTGGATGGAGCAGTTTGACTTTACTGCAATAAATCCGCGCTTTGTTCCCAGGCGCTTCCGCTGACTTTCGATAATTTCAATGTGCTCCGGATTTACTTCCGGTACTACCATAGGAACATCCGGTGTAAAGCGATGTGCAGAGTTGTTGGAAACAACCGGGCATTCTGCCTTGGCATAGCGCTCTTCCAGTGCACGGATTTCGTCCTTTTTCATATCAACTGCGCAGAATACAAAATCCACCATACCTGCGATTTTTTCTACATCTGCGGTTGCATCGAACAGAACCATATCTTTCATAGATTCCGGCATAGGCTTCTGCATAGCCCAGCGGCTGCCAACTGCGTCCTGATAGGTTTTTCCGGCAGACCGGGGAGAAGCTGCCAATGCAGCTACGTGGAACCAAGGATGGTTCTCTAAAAGTGTTGCAAACCGCTGGCCAACCATACCAGTTGCGCCGATGATGCCGACCTGATACTGTTTCATTTCGTCATTCCTCCAAAAAAATCTTAAAAATATGAAAAAACCGGTTGAAAACCGGCGGCTCATGCGATATAATAGAATAGAATGACGTACACACGAATGCATGTAGCGCCGATAGCACTCCATCATAACGATGACAGTCATACTCCTTTTCGGAGATATGCCCAGAAACTGTGTTGCCAATACAATTCCTTCGGCACGCACGCCTTTCTGATTCTGCATCAAACGGACTGGCCATCCTGTCAAAATCTACTCTTCGTGAGTGCGCCTCTACCTATTCCTATCATATCATTTCTGTGGGAATTTGTCAATATTATTTTGCGAAAAACAGGAGATACTTATGAAAAAGTCAGATTTTTATTATGATTTGCCGGAAGAACTCATTGCGCAGACGCCCATCGAGCCGCGAGATCACTCTCGTCTGATGCAAATTGACCGGAACACAGGTGAGATTCAGCATAAACATTTCTACGATCTCTATGACATCTTGCAGCCCGGTGATCTGCTGGTTATGAATGATTCCCGTGTTCTGCCTGCCAGATTATACGGGGAAAAGGTGGAAAACGGAACATTCATTGAGTTTTTGCTTTTGGAGCAAAAAGGGGACAAGCTTTGGGAAATCATTTGCCGACCGGGAAAAAAAGCAAAGGTAGGCGTAAAGTTCTCCTTTGGCGGCGGACGCTTAATCGGAGAGATCGTAGAAGTAAAGCCAGATGGCAATCGGATTGTACAGTTTACCTGTAAGGGGAATTTCTACACAGCACTGGAAGAAGTCGGACAAATGCCGCTGCCGCCCTATATTCACGAGAAGCTGAAAGACAAGGAACGTTACCAGACCGTTTATTCCAAGGAACTGGGGTCTGCGGCAGCGCCTACAGCCGGGCTGCATTTTACGAAAGAAATGCTGCAAAAGCTGAAAGAGAAGGGTGTAAATGAAGCTTATGTGACACTGCATGTGGGACTGGGAACATTCCGTCCGGTAAAGGAAGATGATGTGTTACAGCATCAAATGCACAGTGAACACTACCATTTGCCGCAGGAAACCGTAGACATGATTCGGGAAACCAAGGCAAATGGCGGACGCGTCATTGCAGTCGGCACGACTTCCTGCCGCACGCTGGAAGCAGTTGCGACTGCACATCATGGAGAACTGGTAGCCGAAGACGGTTACACGGATATTTTTATTTATCCTGGCTATCCATTCAAAGTGCTGGATGGCTTGGTTACAAACTTCCACTTGCCAGAAAGCACACTGATTATGCTGATCTCTGCATTTCTGGGATATGAAAAGACTATGCATGCCTATGAAATCGCTGTGCAGGAAAAATACCGTTTCTTCAGCTTTGGTGATGCCATGTGTATTTTGCCGGAGAAAAAGTAACTGGGCTGTAAAAATTTACTTTGCGGAATGCCACTGATTATAACACAAGGATAAAACAGAAAGGAATTTTATACGAATGTTTACACTACAGAAAATCGAAGGACACGCCAGACGAGGCGTTTTCGAAACCGTACATGGCACGATTCAGACTCCGTTCTTTATGAACGTGGGAACCGCTGCCGCTATTAAAGGGGGGATCTCTTCTATTGATCTGGAAAGCCTGAAATGTCAGGTAGAGCTTTGTAACACCTATCACCTGCATCTTCGTCCGGGGGACAAGATTGTGCGTCAAATGGGCGGCCTGCATCAGTTTATGAACTGGCACAGACCGATTTTAACAGACAGCGGTGGGTTTCAGGTATTTTCTCTGGCAAAGCTGCGGCGGATCAAGGAAGAGGGTGTATACTTTCAATCTCACATTGATGGCAAAGCAATTTTTATGGGGCCGGAAGAAAGCATGCAGGTTCAATCCAATCTCGGCTCCACCATTGCAATGGCATTTGATGAATGTGTAGAAAATCCGGCGCCCTTGGAATACGTGAAAAATTCCTGTGCCAGAACAACACGCTGGCTGATCCGCTGTCAAAAGGAAATGCAGCGCCTGAACAGTTTGGAAGGAACCATCAATCCGCAGCAAATGCTGTTTGGCATCAATCAGGGCGGCACATATGATGCGATTCGTGTATCGCATATGCAGGAGATTGCACAACTTGGGTTGGATGGTTATGCAATCGGGGGACTGGCAGTTGGAGAGCCGACCGAAGTCATGTATCATATCATTGAGCAGGTGGAACCGTATATGCCTGTGAATAAGCCCAGATATCTGATGGGTGTGGGCACGCCTTCGAATATCATTGAGGGTGTTGCTCGCGGTGTAGATATGTTTGACTGTGTTATGCCCAGCCGAAATGCACGGCATGGTACGATTTTCACATGGGATGGAATTTTGCATATCACCAATGCAGCATATGAAACAGATTCTCAGCCCCTGGATCCCAAGTGCGACTGTCCGGTTTGCAGAAATCATTCTCGTGCTTATGTGCGGCATTTGTTCAAGGCAAAGGAGCAGCTGGGCGGCCGCCTGGCTGTAATGCATAACCTCTATTTTTATAATACGCTGCTGGAAAAAATTCGTGCGGCTTTGGACGCAGGGAAATTTGCACAATTCCGAAAAGACTATAGTGAACGATTGGCACAGCGCTTGTAAGCATTGTTTTTATTGCATAAAAAAGCGGATGCTGTATGGCAGCATCCGCAATCCTTTATCTAATTGAACAAGTGAAAAAGAATCAGAATATATTTTATTCGTAAATCGGCTCTAGAACAGCATACTTTCCGTCTGCACGTTTGTATACTACATTTACCTCACCAGTATTGGCATTGGTAAACATAAAGAAGGTATGTCCCAAAAGATCCATTTGCAGAATTGCTTCGTCTAAATCCATGGGGTGCATAATAAATTTCTTATGACGGATTACCTCATGATCGGATTCTGCAATGGGTTCTGCAAACATTTCTTTGAATGCAGTATCCTTCAGTTTCTTTTCGACACGGGTTTTATTTTTGCGAATCTGGCGGATGATCTTATCAATGGATGCATCCAAAGCATCTTCTTTATCTACCGCAGATTGTTCTGCACGGTAAATCATATCGTTATAAGTAACTGTCAATTCAATTACAATTAAGTTTTTGTGATTTGCCATGGTGATTTTTGTTTCTGCTTCATCGCCGAAAAATTTGTTGAGTCTGGAATTCAATCGCTCTTCCGCATATTCTGTGAAGTTTTGTGGGATTTGCATTTTTTTAGCTGTGATTGTCATTTTCATGATAATTCCTCCTTTTTGCAGATGCCGCTCAAACGGATTTGATTGACATTTGCTTGTTTCTGTTATTATAACATATTTCTATATTTTTGGCAAGTGCTTTTTTGAATTTTATGCAATTATCACAAAAACAAAAGATTTTTTTTGGAAAGCCAAAAGAAGCGCAAAGCAAATAGCGTCTGCACTTTCTTTTTTACAAAAAGAAAATACTTGCAAAAAAGGAAAAAATATATTATGATGATAAAGGCATATGCACGATTCTGGTAAAGTTCATTTCAAGTAAATGTGCACAGCAAAGTTTGGGCTTATCTCTTTTGCATTCGGAATACGTATTAGTAAGTTCATATAGGAGGTGTATATAACCATGATGGAGAATATTGTTTCTTACTTACAGGGACTGCCGGCTTTTTCGATTATCTCCAGCGCAATTGTAGTCATCTTTGTCGCAATCAGCGTTTTGGTGATGTATGGAAAGGCGCGGCAGGAAAAAGAGGTGGAGCGTCTCAGATGGAACAAGGTCAGCGCACATATGGCATTGTATGATGCATCCCGAAGAATTATCATTCCGTTGGAAGCGGATGAAATTTTGGTAGGGCGTCACGGAGCTGCGGACATTCGTTTTGCGGATATGAGTGTATCCCGATATCACGCGGTTCTCTATGTTTCCAATGGAATTTGGAGTGTGATGGATTTAGGCTCCAAATCCGGAACCTATGTAAACGGCCGAAAGATTCGCTCTCAAGTAAATTTGAAAAATAATGATGAAATCCGATTCGGAAACAAAGCCGTCAGAATTCGGCAGCGAAGGAGGGAACCAAATGTATAAAAATGGATTGTCTTATGGCGGCTGTACTGCGATTGTGCTGCTGACGCATGGCATTATGCTCCTTGCTATTTTGCTGCGCGGCAATTACGATGCAGTGCAGGATCTCTTGCCATTAACTGTGGCTGTGCTGGGGCTGGATATTGTATACAGTATTGTGCTGCGTTTGTTTTATCGTCAAATGACGTATACTTCTGATTTTATGCTGCTGCTGCTTCTTAATATAAGTGTTATCTTTCAGTCTTGCTTTGGCGGCGTAGGATTTTCTGTCAAGCATTATGCCACTTGTATACTGGCATTGATTCTGTGTCAGGTTGGTTTTTTGCTGACACGAAATCACTTGTGGGTACAATCGAAGAAAAAAATACTGTATATCATATTGGGAGTGTTGATTCTTAGCATCCTGCTTCTGACCGGAAAGCGAAGCATGTGGATCAATATCGGTCCGATTAGTATTCAGCCGTCAGAGTTTATGAAACCGGTATTTGTTTTACTTTGTGCGACTTCGATTCGGGAACAGCATGAAAAAAAGAAGGTTCTTTTCTTTTATGTTTCAAAAGAGACGATGATTTTGACGGCTGCCTTTGTTGTTATTGTCGGATTGCAGTGGTGGTGCCGGGATCTTGGGTCATTGCCTACATTTGCAGCTGCATATGGCTGTGCGCTGGTGTGCCGGCTTTGTTACCCCAAGGCAAAGTTCTCGAAAAAAACTGTTATTGTTATCAGTGTTTTGGGAGCTGCATTGGTTGCGCTTGCAATCAGATTTGCACCGGGTTATGTACAGGATCGTCTGTCTGTGGATATCTGGAATCAGATGGAGGGCAATGGTTATCAACAGTGCAAAGCGCTGATTGCAATTGCAGAAGGCGGATTGTTCGGAAAGGGGCCTGGATGCGGTTCACTATATCGTGTTTTCGCTTCTGATACGGACATTGTTTTCTCTACCATTTGTGAAGAATGGGGATTTCTTGTTGCGCTCCTGGCAATTTTGATTTTGATGAGCATGATGCTGCTGCCCATGATCAATAAGCCGCGCAGCTATTTTCATACGACAATGATTCTGGGTGTTGTTGCAGTGATGATTGTTCAGATGGGACTGAATATTTTTGGCTCCTGTAATTTGATTCCGTTTACTGGTGTAACGATTCCCTTTATTTCACAGGGCGGCAGTTCCATGATTACAAGCGGATTTTTAGCAGGTATGTTAAAGGCCGGACAATCACCGGTATTCCGAAAGTTAGAACAGAAAACTAAAAAGAAACCGAGAAGAAAGGTGGCAGCTGCATGAAAAGCATTCAAAGTATTCGCCGCGGAGAGCGACTGACAATTTTGATTCTGCTCGTATTTTTTCTGGGGATGGGGATTTTAGTTTTTAAAGTGGTACGGGAATCTTCTTTTTACATGTCTCATTCGGATGATGTAACATTGGGAAAAGTGTACGATCGGGATGAACAGGTCTTGTTTGACCCAGATGCTACAGCAGAGATGTATGGAAATGACTATTTCCTGGACGTGGGAAATCTCATTGGTGATGACAGCGGCCAGATGACAAATACACTGGTATCCGAGAATTTGGAGAGCCTTCAAAATTACAGTCTGGTTTTTGGTGCAGCACCTCATGGAAAAACCGGTATTTATACAACACTGGATCATCAGGCAAACCAGGCAGTGTATCAGGCATTTGGCAGCAAAAACGGAACAGCCATTGCATACAATTACAAAACAGGGGAAATTCTTGTTTGCGTCAGCAAGCCGAGCGTCAATATTCTGGATAACTATGCAAATATTGCAGAACTTCCGGAAGGCAGCCTGATTTGTAAGGCATTTTACGGAACAGTTCCAGGCTCTACGCAAAAGGTGATTACAACTGCTGCTGCACTGGATATTCTGGGCTACGATGGCCTTATGGCAAAATCCTATACTTGTAACGGAATTTATACAACCAAGTACAATCAGCAGATCAAATGCCATGATTTAAACGGACATGGAACGGAAAATGTGGTGCAGGGATTTGAAAATAGCTGCAATCCTTTTTTCGCGCAATTGGTACAGGATTTGCCGCTGGATCGTCTGATTGAAGATTATCGCAAAGCAGGAATTGCTGTCAATGATGACAAAAAGACGAAAATTGAAATTGATGGAATTCAGTCATTTACAGCGTCCACAAAGCTGACAGATACCAGTGACTTTGATACTATGTGGAGTTGCATGGGACAAAGTGAGGCAATGGCGAGTCCGTGTCAAATGATGATGTGGGAAAGTGCAATTGCAAACGGAACCGGAAAGATGACAAATCCCTATTTGATTGATCACACCACCAATGTAACAGGCGGCACAAAATATACGGCTGATACTTCTTATAGTGATGCAGTATTTTCTGCTGATATTGCTGCACAGGTGAAAGAAATCATGCGCCAAAATGGTCAGGATCGATACAGTTCGATTGGATATCCGGTTGGAGTAAAAAGCGGTACAGCACAGGTGGACAATGGTGCTTCTGAAAATTCACTGCTGGTCGGATTCAATGATGATCCCAATCTGCCAATTGCATTTTGTGTGGTTATCGAAAATCGTACTTCCGGAGAGTTGTCCACATCGGAATTGGTATCTACCATGTTAAATGCATTAAGTCAAGAATAAAGTATAGTTGAAATACAATTCGGCTTCTAACCGCAAAAAAGCAGGCACACGTGAAATACCATGTGCCTGCCTTTGTCAATAAAAAACTGAGCCACCTCGCTAATAAAAAAGTGAGCCAGTTG
>UQYK01000030.1 GCA_900545285.1 uncultured Ruminococcus sp. | reverse complement strand
TAGCAGCGCTGAACATTGATGAATATCTTGGGTATCATCATAAATATCTGGAGGATATTAAGATTCCGGAGCCCAGAGAGAATGACAGAACCCATTACGGCAGAGTGCATCTGACAGACCGTTCCGCAAGAGAGCGTAAGAACAATTTCGAGCCGGTGGAAAACGGAATGTCCTACGATGAGGCGATGCAGGAATGCGGTAAGTGCTTAAGATGTGATCACTTCGGATGCGGAGTGGTAGAAGGAGGCAGAGTATAATGGTAACGATCACCATAGATGGAAAACAGATTTCCGTACAGCTGTATTCTATCATATAATCATTCAAATCATTTTTTAATATATATGGATCTATCCATTGAATCATTTTATCATTCATTATTTTTCCATAATAAGATTCGTTTTTTACATATAACTCTATTTTTTTGTTTACTCGTTTTCCGTATACCTCCGCATTACACTTAGTATAATACTCGCCATCTATAATACTAACCGTTAAATTATAATATTGTTCTGCTGATGGATCCGGTCCTAAAAAAACTCCTCCAGCGATAGTCTGATAAATAACAGCAGCTTGTACATCATATTTTTCTTTAAAATATGCTTTTACAACATCATCCACATTTCCTTCAAGCTGTTTCAATTCGGTTTCAGAAATATGTGATGCATCTTTATTTGTATTTTTATAAAAGCAACCTGTAAAATTAGTTATGCTAATTGCTATAAATCCAGAAGTCAATAATATTTTGAATAATTTCTTATTATTCATATTATATCCTTTCTTTCGAGATTGTTTCTGTGCCAATAGGACTTTTTTCATAAAGAAAGCCGCAGCAATAGTATAATACTATGACTGCGGCAGCAAGAACAGGCCTATAAGCCCTATTTTTTATACATTTGGTTCTACAATAATTTCGCGATGCGGAACAGGCGTGGAAAAGACAATCTGTGTGGAAGTGTTTCCAAACCGCTGAATCTTTCCGATAAATGTGTCAAGTTCCTGCGTAGAAGGAAATGCAACCTTGATCAGCATGGAATAAACACCAGTAATGCAGTTGCATTCCAATACATTCGGGCAGCTGTTGATAAACGGATAAAACTCAGATTTGCGTGCAGCTGCCAGTTCCAGGTTAATAAAAGCAGTAATATGATATCCCAGTTTCTGGCGGTCAATTACAGTATTATAACCCAGAATAATCCCCTGCTTTTCCAGCTTGTCAATACGGGAAGAAACAGCAGGCGCAGACAAAAACACCTTAGAAGCCAGTAACTTCAACGGGGCGCGCGCATTTTCCTGAAGCAATGTAATGAGCATAGCATCGATTTTATCCATGTGTATATCGCATCCTTTCCAACGTACGGTTCGGAAATAATCCGGAATCTTTCAAAGAACTTTGCATTTTATGTCGCTCTGAGAAAAATCTGTTTTTCTTAGTATAGCAAATATATATGTCTAATTGTTGTGCAAACTTTAAATTTTCGTCAAAAACTTAATTTTATTATTTTTTAAGGCCTTCAATCCGGCTTTTTGTTTGCTGAACTTCTTGTAATCCATTCTGGAAATAATTCTGAGCGTCATTCAGTAAATGATTTACATATTTTTCCGCAGCATCCTTGATATCATTTGAGCCGTTTTGTGCCTTTGTCAGCATGTCTAAAGCCCGTTTCTTTGCTTCCTGGAGAATGGCCTCTTCCGAGAGCATGCGCTTTGCCCGTGCTTCTGCATCCTGAATGATGGACTCTGCCTTCTGCCGGGCTTCGTTAATGATGCGGTCGCAATCAGAATCAATCAGTTTTGCCCGTTTGATTTCTGCCGGAACGTTTAGATGCGCGGCATTCAGCAGTTCCCGCATGTGGTCGGCATCAATAATGGCTTTATGTGCGGCAAACGGAATCGGCCGGGAACGATCCAGCAGGTCATCCATATCATCCAGTATATCTTCAATATTCATGATTGCCTCTCCTTTACCAATCGTTTTTCAATAAAATCTAAGATTTCCGGCGGTACAAAATGACTGATATCACCGCCGAAAGCAGCAATTTGTTTTACAACACTGGAACTCAGATACATGTTTTCTGTTGTGGTAGTCAGAAAAACGGTTTCCGCGCCGGCATATAGCTTTCGGTTTGCCAGTGCCATCTGAAATTCATACTCAAAGTCACTGACAGCGCGCAGTCCCTTTACAATCGCAATTGCGCCGGCATCCTTTACATAATCTGCCAGTAGGCCGCCGAAAATATCGACTTCCAGATTCGGTAGATTTTTGGTGACGCGCAGAATCATATCCTTGCGTTCCTGCGGTGTAAAGCTCTCGTGACTTTTCATCATATTTTTAGAAACCAGGACAATGACACGATCAAACAAATTGGAGGCACGGGAAAAAATATCCAGGTGTCCCAGTGTAACCGGATCAAAGCTTCCTGGGCAGACTGCAATACGTTCCATGTCAAGATTCTCCTTTTTCGCAAAGATAGGTTGTTACAGAAATTGCACCATACTTTTTGGTTTTGGTCTGATGTAGAGATTGAACCACTTCCGGGAGAACAAGCCCGGTTTCATGTTCGCAAATTACAATGCCATCCGACTCCATAAGCGGTTCCAGAAGCGGCAGGAGTTGTTCTAACATGCCTTTTCGATAAGGCGGATCTAAAATCACGACGGAATACTGCTGTGCAGCAGTACGTAAAAAGGATGCAGCATCTGTTTGAGAAAGCTGTGCCTGTTCCATAAAGTGCAGCGCTTCTAAATTTTCACGGGTAACCTGTAAGGATTTTGCAGAGCGATCTACAAAACTTACTTTTTGTGCACCGCGGCTGATTGCCTCGATTCCCATCTGGCCGCTTCCGGCAAAGAGATCCAGGACAACTGCACCTGGAATCTGAAACTGAATGGAAGAGAAAATGGCTTCTTTTACTTTGTCGGTGGTGGGACGTACATCCATTCCTTCCAATGTTTTCAGCTTACGTCCTTTTGCGCTTCCGGCAATTACACGCATGGTACATTCTCCTAACTGACAGAATTTTGTAAGCTCTTCATTGCAAACAGAATTCTGTACATTTTCTTTATGCTCCATCTCATTTGTTTACAGCATTACTCTTACTATTATACAATGAAAAAGAAAGATTGTCCAGTCCTTCCGGAAAAAAATATCGGATTTTCCAAAAATACGAAGAAACCGGTTTTTATTTTTGTAGGAAGCGGTTACTCCTGCGCGTCTGGTGTCTGCATTTCCTGGAGTGTCTGCCACAGCATATGGGCGGTTTCGCTTCCTACACCAGCTGCTTTGGCCAGTTCTTCCGGAGACGCCTGTTTCATTTTGGCGATGGTTTTATATTGCAGCAGCAGCTTTTGCGCCTTCTTTTCTCCGATGCCCCGTACTTTTGTCAGCTCCAGCTGGTAGGAAGACTTTTTGTGGACACTGTGCATATATGCAACAGAAAAGCGGTGTACCTCATCCTGAATTCTGGTCAGAAGATGAAATGCGGAACGATTGGCAGACAGGGAGATTTCTCCCCCGGTGCTGGAAATGGCACGGGTACGGTGTTTCTGATCCTTTACCATGCCGTAAATCGGAATGTGCAGTCCCATTTGCTGTACAATCGGCGTAATGGTGTTTACATGCCCCTGGCCGCCGTCCAGCAAAATCAGATCCGGGAGCCTGGAAAAGCCCTCCTCATCCTGGTTCAGATAGTGTGTCAGTCTTCTTGTAATGGCTTCGCGCATGCAGGCGTAGTCATCCTGTTGACTGACATTTTCTTTCATACGGAATCGCTTGTAAGCACGTTTCAGGGGACGGCCGTTTTCAAAGACAACCATGCCACATACCATAGAGGTTGCAGATAAGTTTGAGATATCATATGCCTCAATATATTGGGGCGGCTGTGCAAGTCCCAGAACCTGTCCCAATTCTTCCAGCGCCTGTACTTCTTTCCCGGTTCTTCCAAAGCGAATTGCCAGTTCTTCGTTGGCATTGTTCCGAGATAGCTGTATAAACTGACAGAGAGTGCCTCGTTGGGGTACGGTCAGATAAATTCGTGTTCCGGCAAATTCCATGAAAAGCTGTTCATAGAGGGTGAGATTCGGCAGCTGAAATTCCAGGACAATATGCTTCGGGATGGAAGATCGCCGGTGCTCATAGTACTGTATCAGGAAAGAGTCCAGCAGTTCTTCCCTGGAAACTGTGTCCTGAAAAAAGAAAGTCTCTTTGTCAAACAGCCGACCGCTTCGATAGCAGAGAACGGAAACGCACTGGGTGCCGTTGTGTTCTGCCATGGCGATAACATCGGCTTCTTCCAGCGCAGCGTCCAGAATTTTTTGCTTTTCCCCGGCCTTGGAAACCGCCTGGATACGATCCCGCAGCAGAGCAGCACGTTCAAAATCCATAGCATCTGCGGCACGGTACATTTCCTCTTCCATGCGCTTGACAGAATCCTTGCTGCCCATCTGGATATACTCTTTTGCCTGTTTTATGATATCGCGGTAAGTGGATTCTGAGATATTGCCACGGCACACGCCCATACACTGATGAATGTAATAATTCAGGCAAGGGCGGCTTTTTCTGCAATCCTGGGGGAATTTTTTCCGGCAGGTAGGCAGGCGGAATACCCGATTGACTTCCCTTGCAGTTTCTCTGGTAACAAATCCGCTCATATACGGCCCCAGATAGTCCCCCGGTTTTTTCTTATTTTTCTCGGCAGAGAGTCTGGGATAGGCTTCGTCAGAAAAGCAGAGATAGCTATACCCTTTATCATCCTTTAATAGAATGTTATATTTGGGCTGATGCTGTTTAATCAGGCTGCATTCCAGTACCAGTGCTTCATACTCCGAATCCGTTACAATAAAATCGTAATCATACACATGTTCTACCATGCTGGCCACCTTTGGAAGATGGTCGGCAGATTCCCGGAAATAGCTGGTAACGCGGTTTTTCAGATTCTTTGCCTTGCCCACATAAATGATCTCGGACTTTTGATCTTTCATGAGGTAAACGCCTGGCGAAGCGGTGAGTTTTGCAGTTTTTTTCCGTAAAAAAGGCAGGCGTTCGTTCATAAAGATCTCCTTTCCAGTTGCTTTAAAATCTGGAAAAGCTGCTTTTACGGATTCCTGTAACATACAGCCTGAGAAAGACAGTGCAGATTACAAAAAATCCTGTAAAAACAGCCTTTTCCAGAAATTGCAGATAGCGCAATTTCAGATTTCAAAATTATTTTTTGTTAAGACAGTGCCTTCAGTGCGCGCTGTCCAATATCGTTTCGATAGTGTGCATCCTGGAAAGCAATGGATTTTACGCCATCATATGCTGTTTGCAGCGCATTCGGGAGCGTGTCAGCAGTAGCAGTAACGCCCAATACACGTCCGCCGGCAGTGAGAATTGTGTCACCGTCCAGCTTTGTACCTGCGTGATAGACAAAACAATTTGCAACCTGTCCGTTTTCGTCCAGACCGGAAATCGGAAGACCGGTAGCGTACTTTTTCGGATAGCCGCCGCTTGCCATTACAACGCATGCTGCACAGCCGTCTTTCCATTCAATGGAGCATTCATCCAGCTTGCCTTCCCAGATTGCCAGCATAATATCTACCAGATCTGTTTTCAGAAGCGGCAGAACCACCTGTGTTTCCGGATCGCCGAACCGACAATTGTACTCGATTACCTTAGGGCCGTTTGGGGTAAGCATCAGGCCAAAGTAAAGGCAGCCGGTAAATGGACGGCCTTCTTCCTGCATTGCACGAATGGTGGGAAGAAAGATGGTGTCCATGCACTGCTGTGCAATTTCCGGCGTATAGTACGGATTGGGGGCAACTGTGCCCATACCGCCGGTGTTCAGTCCCTGATCACCGTCCAGTGCGCGCTTATGATCCATGGAAGATACCATAGGCTTTACGGTTTTGCCGTCAGTAAAGCTGAGAACAGAGACTTCCGGCCCGGTCAGAAATTCTTCAATTACAATCTGAGAGCCGCTTTCACCAAAGATTTTGTCTTCCATGATGGAAGCAATTGCATCAAATGCCTCAGATTCATTCTGTGCAATCACAACGCCTTTTCCCAGTGCCAGGCCGTCTGCTTTAATGACAGTCGGATAGGAATTCTGTTCCCGGAGATAAGCCTGTGCTTCCTTCGGGTCATGAAATACAGCGTATTTTGCAGTCGGAATGTGATACTTCTGCATCAGCTCTTTGGAAAATACCTTGCTTCCTTCCAGAATAGCGGCATTTTTCTTCGGGCCAAAGGTCATGAAGCCTTCTGCCTGCATTGCATCTGCCATGCCCAGAACCAGCGGATCATCCGGTGCAACAAATACCAGATCAACAGCCAGTTCCTTTGCCAGCCTTACCATGCCGTCAATATCGGTTGCCTTTACCGGGAAGCATTTTGCATACTTGGCAATACCGCCGTTTCCCGGTGCGCAGTACAGTGCATCAACCTTCGGACTTTCTGCCAGCTTCATGATAATGGCGTGCTCTCGTCCGCCGCCGCCGACCACTAGAATCTTCATGTTTGTGTTCCTCCTATGGATTAGTGATGGAACAGACGAATGCCTGTAAATGCCATTGCCATATTGTACTTATTGCAGGTTGCGATTACATGGTCATCACGGATAGAACCACCCGGCTCTGCAATGTACTGTACACCGCTCTTGTGCGCACGTTCAATGTTATCACCAAACGGGAAGAATGCGTCAGAACCCAGACAAACCTCTGTATTCTGTGCCAGCCATGCCTTCTGTTCTTCCTTTGTGAAAACCTCCGGCTTTACCTTGAAAATGTTTTCCCAGGCACCGTCTGCCAGCACATCCATATATTCGTCAGAGATATAAACATCAATGGCGTTGTCCCGATCCGGACGGCGGATACCGTCCACGAACTGGAGCCCCATTACCTTCGGATGCTGACGCAGCCACCAGATATCAGCCTTGTTTCCGGCCAGACGGGTACAGTGGATTCTGGACTGCTGTCCGGCGCCGATGCCGATTGCCTGACCGTCCTTTACATAGCATACAGAATTGGACTGTGTATATTTCAGCGTAATCAGCGAAATCAAAAGGTCTCTTCGATATGTCTCCGGAATTTCCTTGTTGTCTGTTATAACATTGGAAAGCATAGCATTATCGATTTTCAGGAAATTGTGACCCTGTTCAAAGGTAACACCGAATACCTGTTTCCGTTCCAGATCTGCCGGGCGATAAGCCGGATCAATCTGAATAATATTGTAGGTACCCTTTCTCTTGGACTTTAAAATTTCCAGTGCTTCCGGCTCATATCCCGGCGCAATGATGCCGTCAGAAACTTCGCGCTGAATCATCTTTGCAGTCGGTACATCGCAAACATCAGACAGTGCAATAAAATCACCGTAAGAGGACATACGGTCTGCGCCTCTGGCTCTTGCATACGCACAGGCCAGCGGAGACAGCTCGCCCAGATCGTCTACGAAATAGATTTTTTTCAGGGTGTCTGAAAGCGGAGCGCCTACAGCTGCACCGGCAGGAGAAACGTGCTTAAAGGATGTTGCGGCGCACATGCCGGTTGCTTCCTTCAGTTCTGATACCAGCTGCCAGCCGTTGAATGCGTCCAGCAGGTTAATGTAGCCGGGCTTTCCGTTCAGGACGGTAATCGGCAGATCACTGCCGTCTTCCATATAAATCCGGGACGGCTTCTGGTTCGGATTACAGCCGTATTTTAACTGCATTTCGTTTGACATGAAAAGGCCTCCTTACTGGTTCTTGTTTACGATTCTTGTTTCTGTCTGATTGGTCTTGAGGTCAATGTACCGTACAAACAGAGAAACTTTATTGTCTGCATTCAGGCTGTTCCACAGCATTTCGGTGAAAGCATCAATATCACCGGAGATGGCAACCTTTTGTGGCTCGCCGGAAAAGCTGGGCAGCGGATTTCCGTCCCCTTCATATGTATGGATAAAGTGTCCGATTCCAGGGAGCGGATTGGAATAAGAGAAGGTATACCGCTGACAGGAAGAAGGATCTCCGTCAGCACTCTTCAAAATAGAAAGCGCATAGGAAAAGCCGTGATTGCTCTGATCAATCAGACCGGAAATACGAGGGGTGTAGTTTGGTGCATCCGGCTCAAATTCGCGGGTGCGGAGCGATTCTTCAAACGTTTTTCCAACCTGCATCAGGTCATAGACAGTATCTGTCTGATCACCGTTTGTAACAATGGTATAATCTCCCAGGACACGAACCGGTGCGTAGATGATCAGACTGGGATCTACCATTTTAGAGGGATCAAAAGCCTGGGTGCGGATGCCGGCACCGTCTTCGACAAAGACACGGTTCCGGCTGTTTTCGCTTCTTCCCATGATAAAGTAGGCAGCGACTGCATGGGTGCCGTCTTCGGTGCGTCCCAGCAGAATACCTCTGCCCGGATAAGAATTGTGCTGCAATTCTTCCTGCAATGATGCGATTTTCATAAATTTCCTCCTGCATATGTTTGAACAAAGAGAATCTGCGAAAAAGACTCCTCTTTACTTCATGGATGGATCACATTGTGTTTTGGCAAATACGTTCCCATCAGGAAAACATGGCGTTCTCTTTAATGAAAACGGTTCTGCCTTTGACTTCTAAGCGGCCGTCACAGAAAAGGGCAACTGCATAAGGGAGAATCTTCCATTCAGCTTCTTCCATTACGCGCTGCTGCAATGTTTCCGGTGTGTCATTTTGCTTTACCGGAACCGGCTGCTGTAAAATGATCGGCCCTTCGTCCGCACCTTCATTGACAAAGTGAACAGTGGCACCGGTAACCTTTACGCCTCGTGCCAATGCCTCTTCGTGTACATGCAGCCCATAATATCCCGGGCCGCAGAAAGAAGGAATCAAAGAAGGATGCACATTGATGATCTGATTATGATATGCCTGAATAATCTTTTTATCCAGAATGGTCATAAAGCCGGCCAGAACAATCAGATCTGCATATTCCTGGAACAATGCTTCCAGCAGTGCGTTGGAATACTGATCCCGACTGGGATAGTCCTTCGGCACGATTACGCGTGTGCCGATGCCATTTTCTTTTGCCCGTGTCAGTGCATAGGCATCCGGGTTGGAAGAAATGACACAGGTAATGCGTCCGTTTGGAATGCTGCCGCGTTTTTGTGCATCAATCAGTGCCTGGAGGTTTGTTCCGCCGCCGGACACCAGTACAACAATATTTTTCATAGACTCTACCCTTCTTCCGGAATATCTGCACAGCACTGCAGTCACAGCACTGTGCGCATAAGAGAATCTGCCCTCAAAAAATCAAGACAGATTCTTCTAAAATCAACTGGAATTGATTACTTCAGAATAACGCCTTCGTTTGATTCTACCAGTTCGCCCAGAACATAGGCAGTTTCGCCGGCTTCATTCAGAATACGGACAGCCTTGTCAGCATCTTCCTGTGCCACGCAGACCATCATGCCGACACCCATGTTAAAGGTGTTGAACATATCATGTTCCGGAATCTTGCCTGTCTTTGCAATCAGGTCAAAGATCGGCAGTACGCGTACATCGCTGCGGTTGATTTTCGCAGACAAACCCTTTTTCAGGGCTCTCGGAATGTTTTCATAGAATCCGCCGCCGGTGATATGCGCAATTGACTTCGGCTGTACTTCTGCCAGGAGCTTCTGAATTGCGCTGACATAGATCTTAGTCGGTGTCAGCAGGCATTCGCCCAGAGTAGTTCCCAGATCAGAGAAGTGGCGTGCCAGATTCTGATCGTTGACAGTAAATACATTCCGGATCAGGGAGAAGCCGTTGGAATGCACACCGCTGGACTGGAGGGCAATCAGCACGTCTCCTGCCTTCTGGGTATTCATATCCAGGATCTTGCTCTTATCCACAACGCCCACTGCAAAGCCGGCTACGTCATATTCATCCTCCGGATAGAAGCCCGGCATTTCTGCTGTTTCACCGCCTACCAGTGCGCAGCCGGACTGTACACAGCCCTCTGCCACGCCGGAAACGATGGATGCTACCTTTTCCGGTACGTTTTTGCCCAATGCGATGTAGTCCAGGAAGAACTGCGGTTTTGCGCCGCAGCAAATGATGTCGTTGACGCACATTGCCACACAGTCGATACCGATTGTGGTATGCTTGTCCATCAGAAAGGCGATTTTCAGCTTTGTTCCTACGCCGTCTGTACCGGAAACCAGTACCGGCTGCTGCATTCCTGCCACATCCAGTGCATAGAGGCCGCCGAAGCCGCCGATGTCTGTCAGAACGTTGGATGTCATAGTTCTGGCAATGTGGGACTTCATCAGTTCCACTGCCTTGTAACCGGCAGTGACGTCTACGCCTGCCTTTTTATAGCTTTCCGAATAGCTTTCCATTTATGTGTTACCTCCAAAGTGTTGTGAAACCGCCTTTCGGGGAATCTGCTCCCCGTCATGCAATTTTTTGTTATTCGCCAATCTTTTTTTCAAATTTATCCTTCGGCATTTCCTTCGGAACATCGATGGGATAGTTGCCGGTAAAACATGCCGTACAGAAGCCGCTTTTGGGTGTCATTTCCGGTGTCGTCAGAGACTGTACGCCGTCAATGCTCAGATAGCCCAGGGTATCTGCGCCGATGTGCTTACAAATTTCCGGAATTGTCATCTGGCAGGCAATCAGGTTTTCCTTGCTGTCGATGTCTACGCCAAAGTGACAGGGATTTGTAAACGGCGGACAGGAAATGCGCATGTGAACTTCTGTTGCACCTGCTTCCCGCAGCAGGTTGACGATTCTCTGACAGGTTGTGCCGCGCACAATGCTGTCATCTACCAGGATCACGCGCTTTCCTGCAACAACGCTTTTGACCACGTTTAATTTAATGCGCACAGAATTGGTACGCATTTTTTGATTCGGCTGAATGAAAGTTCGTCCGACATACCGGTTTTTGATAAAACCGACTTCATAAGGAATTCCGGATGCCTGGGACAGACCCAGTGCAGCATCCAGTCCGCTGTCCGGAACACCGATTACAACATCCGCTTCTACCGGATGTTCTTTCCAGAGGAGCTTTCCGGCGCGAATTCTTGCATCGTGTACGGTACAGCCGTAAATGACAGAATCCGGCCGTGCAAAATAGACATATTCAAAGACGCACAGAGACGGCTTCTGACCGCAGTGTGTGCGGATAGAACGTGTTCCCTGATTGTCTGCAATGACAATTTCGCCCGGACCCAGTTCGCGTTCAAAAGTTGCTTCTACACTATCCAGTGCGCAGCTTTCAGATGCAAACACAATGCTTCCGTCCTTACAGCGACCCATACAGAGCGGACGGAATCCATTGGGATCTCTTGCGGCAATGAGCTTTTGCGGAGACATAATGACAAGAGAATAGGCACCCTTCAGATCGTACATGGCGTACTCTACCGCTTCTTCAATGGAAGAGCGTTTCAGGCGCTGTTCTGTCACCGCATAGGAAATGACTTCTGTATCATTTGTGGTGTGAAAAATCGCACCGCGCAGTTCATACTTTCGGCGCAGTTCGTGTGCATTGACCAGATTCCCGTTATGCGCAATTGACATCGGGCCTTTGACATGGCGCACCACAATGGGCTGTGCATTGGAGCGGCTGGGCTTTCCGGTTGTGGAATACCGTACGTGACCGATTGAAATATTCCCTTGTCCGAGCTTTTCAATCTGGCTGCGGTTAAACACTTCCGGAACCAATCCCAGATCCTTGTGATGGGAGAATACACCGCGGTCATTGACAACAATACCACAGCTCTCCTGTCCTCTGTGCTGTAATGCATAAAGCGCTACATATGTCATGGATGCAACGTCAGTTGTGTGGGGTGCATAGACGCCAAACACGCCGCATTCCTCATGCAGTCCTGTCTTCAATACAATCATTCCCTTCCGTTCCAGCAATACGAACACAGCTGGCAGTCGGGTTTTCCAACGGCACGAATGGTTCCTTCCAGAGACTGAAATTCCAGCGAAGTCAGTTGGAGACGCCGGCAAATTTCATCCCGAAGCAGCTTTCCGCGTTCTGTGTTAGAGTTGCTGTACTCATCAATATGCTGCAATCCTGCAACGCCTTCATTTTCATCAATGATCTGACGTGCAATCAATTCCATCTCAGAAGTACTCCGAGAGAAATTCAAATATTTACAGCCGTACATAATCGGCGGACAGGCAGACCGCATATGGACTTCCTTTGCGCCGTTTTCATAGAGAAACTCAACAGTTTCCCGCATCTGTGTGCCCCTAACAATGCTGTCATCCACGAAAAGCAGCTTTTTCCCGCGGATCAGCTCCGGAACGGGAATCAGTTTCATTTTCGCCACCCGGTTACGCATGGACTGATTGGCAGGCATAAAGCTCCGCGGCCATGTGGGTGTATATTTAATGAATGGTCTTGCAAAAGGAATGCCGCTCCGGTTTGCATAGCCGATAGCATGGGGAACGCCGGAATCCGGAATGCCGCAGACGTAGTCCACATCCGGGAGCTTTCCGTTTTTTATATCGTTTTCCGCCATGATTTCACCGTTTTTGGTGCGCATTACTTCTACATTTACGCCTTCATAGCAGGCAGTCGGATAGCCATAGTATGTCCACAGGAAGGTGCAGATTTTCATGGAATCCGTACCTTCGTAGAGCACATCGTATCCGTCCTTTGTCAGCCGGGTGATTTCGCCGGCCTTTAATTCGTGACAGGTCTCATACCCCAGCTTCTGATACGCAAAGGATTCAAAGGAGAAGCAGTAGCCGTCTGCCCGTTTTCCAATGAGAATGGGCAGCTTGCCAGCCTTGTCCCTTGCGCAGATAATGGAGTCCTCTGTCATAATTACCAGTGACATTGTGCCTTCGATTTTTTCCTGCGCATAGCGGATGCCTTCTACAAAGGAAGACTTCTGCGCAATCAGTGCGCCAATGAGACCGCCGGAATTGATGTTTCCGCTGCTCATGGTTTCAAAATTTGCACAGCCGCTTTCCAGGAGTTCTTCCGAAAGTGCCTTGGCGTTCTGGATAATTCCGATGGAACATACTGCGTACAGTCCTAATTTAGAACGTACCATAATGGGCTGGGGATCTGTATCGCTAATGCAGCCGATACAGATGTTGCCGCGCATTTTTTCCACGTCCTTTTCGAACTTTGTCCGGAAAGGCGAATTTTCAATACTGTGAATATTCCGCTGAAATCCAAGCTCTGCGGAATAAGACGTCATACCGCCGCGTCTCGTCCCAAGATGTGAGTGATAGTCTGTTCCATAAAATACGTCGAGAATGCAGTCATTTGCAGAGACTGCACCAAAAAAACCGCCCATGCGCTTATTCTCCGAAGATGCGCTTCATGACTTCCTGATAAGCCTCTTCGGTACCGCCCATATCTCTGCGGAACCGATCCTTGTCCAGCTTTTCATTGGTCTTGACATCCCACAGACGGCAGGTATCCGGAGAAATTTCATCTGCCAGGATGATGGTACCATCAGACAGGCGGCCGAATTCGATCTTGAAGTCGATCAGGCGAATGCCAATGGACAGGAAGAACTTCTTCAGCACTTCGTTTACCTTGCGAGTATAATTCTTGATAGTGTCGATTTCTTCCTGTGTTGCCAGACCCAGTGCCAGTGCATAGTCATCATTGATGAACGGGTCGTTCAGTTCATCGCACTTGTAGCTGAATTCCAGAATCGGGCAGAGCAGATCTTTGCCTTCTTCAACGCCCATGCGCTTAGAAAAGCTGCCGGCAGCAACGTTGCGGACGATTACTTCCAGCGGTACGATAGAAACCTTTTTTACAGCAGTTTCCCGGTCGCTCAGTTCTTCTACCAGGTGTGTAGGAACGCCTTCTTTTTCCAGCTGCTTCATGATGTAGTTGGACATCCGGTTGTTGATGACACCCTTGCCCACAATGGTGCCCTTCTTTTCGCCATTGAATGCAGTTGCATCGTCCTTGTAATCCACGATTACAACATTTGCATCCTGTGTTGCGTATACTTTCTTTGCTTTTCCTTCATAGAGCTGTTCTTTCTTTTCCCAGTTTGCCATTTTAATTTCCTCCATATTTTCTATTTTTTCCATATCATCAGAAACGGTTTTTGCTGCAAAAATTGCTTTTTGAAAACAGTTTCTTATTTGCAGGTACTGTACTCTGCGGAGATCTTTGCGTCCTTTGCTTTTACGCCCTGTTCCATGTCAGCCTTCATCTGTTCCAGCTTCGCGTCAATTGCCGGATCAGAGAGCGCCAGCATCTGGGCTGCGAGAATTGCAGCGTTTGCGGCACCGTCAATTGCAACTGTTGCAACCGGAATGCCCTTGGGCATCTGCACCGTTGCCAGCAGTGCATCCAGGCCGTCCAGTGTGGACGATTTTACCGGAATGCCGATTACCGGCAGTGTGGTGTGTGCCGCCAGAACGCCGCCCAGATGTGCAGCTTTTCCGGCAGCGGACAGAATTGCACCGAAGCCATTTTTCTTTGCATTTGCAGCAAATTCAGAAGCCAGTGCCGGAGTGCGGTGGGCACTCATCACATGAACCTCATAAGGGATTTCGAATGCATCCAGCTGCTCCAGTGCGCCTTTTACTACCGGAAGGTCGCTGTCGCTTCCCATAATGACTGCTACTTTTTTTGCCATACGTATTCCTCCTGAATCAGAGCACACGCTCATGAAATTGGATACAGCATCCTGAGCCGGCGCTGCATCATAATATGTAAAAACAGAACGGTAAAAGCAGCTTTTAAGAAAGCTGCAGTTCTGTGATCACCCAGACTTCCTGTTGTGATTTTGCCATGGTGACGGACATGGCTTTCCTGGCAGAATCGCTTTCACTGGTTTGCAGGGAAACAGATGCCTGCCATGTGAGAATGGGTTCCTGCTGGTCAGAAGTTTCTGCGTGAAGCAGGACATCTGGCTCCGTTTGTGTCAGGGATTGCCCCGGCTGTGAAACAGCGGAGAGAATCGCTTCCTCATGCGACTGATCTGTCAGCTTATCCAGTCCGGAAAAATCACCGGTAGACATCATAGTCAGCAGGGATTGCAGCAGATCTGCTGTATGGATCCACTCCTGCGGAGTCAGCAGAGCAGCATCTGCATGCTCCAGAGTTGCAGTAAACGACTGCTCCCCAAAGGAACGGGAAAGCGCGACGCTTTGCAGCGTCAGGCCGTAGTCATTGACTGCAAACTGAAACTGATCGTTCCCTTTTGTCAGCGTCAGGACATCCTCTTTTAAAGAACATGTATCTGCTGTCATGGTTTCTGCAACCCGGAAAGTGCTGTCATAGATGACGATCTTGTCATTTCCGGAGAATGTTGCCATATAATAGGAAGAACCCAATACCTGTACATCCTGATATACAAATGGTGCCACAATATTTCCGCTGGAATCCAGTACGCCCACTCTCCGGCCGCCTGCTGTGTCTGTTACGGCGGACAAATACTCGGTGTCCAGAAAGCGGAGTTGTTCCCATTTGGCATCAATAATGGTATTGCCGCTGGCATCCCGCATTCCGTAGAGATCCTCGTCACCCTGGAAAATCACATTTCCGTTGGCGTTGACAGAAGAATCTGTATGGCTCTCTGAATTTTTGGAAACATTGAGAGAGAAACTGACCGTAGCTACAATCAGCAGTACCAGAACCGCAACCAGGATTCCCACAAATAGTTTGATATGCTTATTCAAAATGGTCTCCTTTTTTCAGAAAAAGCAGATCGGATTTTTGGGACAGCCCATTCAGGCTTCCGGTTCCTTTCGGACATCCTTTTCGGTTTCCCGTACTAGATAGATCGGCCGCCGCTTGGTTTCCAGATAGGTCTTTGCCAGATACTGACCGGAAATGCCGGTGCAGAACAGCTGGAGACCGCCCATAAAGAAGATCGCGCAGATCAAAGTGGCAAATCCCTGTACCGGATCACCCAGGCAGAGCTTTTTGATAATGATCACAATGATCATGACAAATGCAATCAGGCAGCTGACAACGCCCAGAATGGAAGAAATCGTCAGCGGTGCTGTGGAAAAGGCGAAGAATCCTTCCAGCGCATAGCGGAACAGCTTCCAGAAAGACCAGGTACTGGATCCGGCTGCACGTTCTACATTTTCATATTCCAGGTACTTGGTGCGGAACCCAACCCAGCTGAAAATGCCCTTGGAAAAACGGTTATATTCCTTCATAGAGAGGATAGAATCTACCATCTGCCGCGTCATAAAGCGGAAATCCTGTGCCCCGTCTACAATTTCTGTCTGAGAGATCTTGTTCATGATCTTATAAAATTTACGCGCAAACCAGGACAAAAGCTTTGGCTCACCCTTTCGGCTGACACGTCTTGTGGTGGCACAGTCATATTCGCCGGTGCGTACAATGTTGTACATCTGCGGCAGGAATGCCGGCGGATGCTGCAAGTCCGCATCCATTACAACCACATAGTCTCCGGCTGCATTTTCCAGGCCGGCGTACATACCAGCTTCTTTTCCGAAGTTGCGGGAAAAAGAAATATACCGTACCCGCATATCCGCTTTTGCCATTTCCCGGAGCTGGGAGAGCGTACCATCTCTGGAACCGTCATTGATGAAAAGCAGCTCAAATTCCGTTTCCGGATGTTCCTGCTGGATTTGTGCCATTACCTTCTGAATTTCTGTATAAAAGAGCGGCAGTACCTCTTGCTCATTATAGCAAGGTACTACAATCGAGATCTTTTTCATAGTAATCCTTTCTGTCCCCTTCTGACAGTTGTTGTTCTGACCGAATCGAAAGTATGCTTTTTTCGACACGCTTTAATTATTATACCACTTTTTTTCGCATTTTACAATAGGTTATGCCGGATATTTTTTTGCTTTTTCGAAAAAATATGTGAATAAATTATTTAACCGGCGCTATTGCAGGCGCGAAGTAACGAATTTTGTGCGATTTTCCAAAAAATTCGTAAGTTGTGTTTTATAAAATGAAGTGCGATGGCATTGCTGCTGCATCAGCGCAATCAATTCCTGATCCGAAACCAGACGGAGCGCCTGTACTTCCGAGGCCTGCATCGTGCATTCCTTCAGAGAGAACGGAAAACAGGCATAGTAGATATCGTGAAAGCAGTGGGGTCTTTGGTCACGAAAGAGAAACCGCACTGCTCTTGACGGTACAGTCAGCCCGACTTCTTCTTTTGCCTCCCGGAGCGCGCCGATCAGACTGGTTTCGCCGGCATCTACTGCCCCTGCGGTAATATCCCATTGACCGGGGCGGCTTTCTTTGCTGTCTGAACGCTGTTGTATCAGAAACTGCTGTGCAGTATTTTCCAGGATGATATGGGCGCACAGAAAGAATTCACCGTCTTTCAGCGCAGTGTGCCGTTCTGCCTGCCGTCCGGTTTTGTTCCCGGCGGCATCATAAATATCCATCCACTCCATTTGCTTTCCCCTGCCTTTCGGTTTCCGATTTTGTGGTTCGGATGTGCTTTTCTCTTATTGTACCATGAACTTCCTTTGTTCGTCAAGGGAGAATCCTTCTTTTTTCCAAAAAGCGAATCTGAAAATTGGATGAAATTTCAGGGTGTCCCCTTTTCTTTCCGGAAAAACTGTGTTATACTAAAATGGATTCACAAATGCAGCACACATAGGGTGCTCCTTCTCTGCCGGATGCAGAGAAGCTGTCAGAAGGGAGAGATTTTCCGATATGTCTAATTGGAGAGAACGTTTTGCAAGATGGTTCCAGGGACGCTACGGTGCCAATGATACGCTCAACAAATGGCTGCTGGGCGCTTTTTTGGTGATATTGGTGCTGGCGCTTTTATTGCAGAGCAATCTGCTGAATTTATTGTCCGTGCTGGTGCTGGTGTATGCATATTTTCGGATTTTTTCCCGGAATATTGAAAAGCGTGCCGCAGAAAACCGGAAATTTCTGGAGATCAAGTCCTCGGTGCTTTCCTTTTTCCGGGGCGGTGACCGGACACATCGGGTGTTTTCCTGCCCGAACTGCGGTCAAAAGGTACGGGTACCCAGAGGACATGGAAAAATCAGCATTACCTGCCCCAAGTGCCATACTGAATTTGTAAAACGGAGCTGAGTGTGCACAGATGTATGGATACGTGCAAATTTATAAGCCGGAACTGAAATTTCGGGAATATGATGTTTACCGGGGCTATTACTGCGGTTTGTGCGGTGCGCTGCACCAGCGGTACGGCATGGCCGCCCGGTGGACGCTGAGTTATGACATGACATTTCTGGTGCTGCTGCTGGACAGCCTGTATGAACCGGAGGAAACCCGTGTCCGCTGTCGCTGTGGCGCGCACCCGTTTCAGAAGCAGCTGCATATTTCCAGCGAAGCCTCTGCCTATGGCGCAGATATGAGTGTGCTTTTGTTCCGGGAAAAATGCATGGATGACTGGCTGGATGAAAAAAAGCTGTCTCGCCGTGCCGCGGCCGGTATTTTGCAGGGCAGTTATCAGAAAGCGGCTGCCATTTATCCGGAAAAGGCAAAGTTCATTGCCGATCAGCTGGAACAGCTCCATCAGATGGAACAGGCCGGAGAAACCAACCCGGATCTTCCGGCAGGCTGCTTTGGTACCCTGCTGGGAGAACTGTTTGCCTGGAAACCGGATATGTGGGAGCCAACGCTGCGGCAGATTGGATTTTATCTGGGAAAGTACATTTATCTGCTGGATGCCTATGACGATCTGGAACGTGACCGGAAAAAGGGATGCTATAATCCGTTTTTAAAGCAAGGAGATACAGATGCAGCGGCACTGGAGACCGCCTGTCAGAATCTGCTGGAATTGATGATCGGTGCCTGTGCAGATGCATTTGAACGGCTGCCGCTGCTGCGCCATGCGGAAATTCTGCGCAATATTCTCTATGCCGGCGTGTGGACGCAGTTCCGGCAAATCAGGGAAAAGCGAGCCGGCCTTGCCGCAGAACAGACAGGAAGCAGTTCCTGAAATCGGAAAAATAAGGAGAACAAATATGGATCCATATGAAGTACTGGGGGTATCCCGGAATGCAACGGATGATGAAATCAAAAAAGCATACCGTGCACTGAGCCGAAAATATCATCCGGATGCAAACGTAGACAAACCGAATGCAGCAGAACTTGCAGAAAAGTTTAAACAGATTCAGCAGGCATATCAGACAATTATGGACGAACGGCATCACGGCGGCGCTTTCGGCGGCTTTTCCGGCAGCAAAAAGTCCGGTGCCGGAGATGAGAATACCGTACATTTGCAGGCGGCCGTCAATTTTATCCGAAACGGCAGATTTCAGGAGGCGATCCGTGTGCTGGACGGCATTTCCCAGCGGAATGCAAAGTGGTATTACATTGCGGCGGTTGCCCACTCCGGTGCCGGAAACAATGCCACTGCGCTGCAATATGCGAGAACAGCGGCACAGATGGAACCGGGCAACTATGAGTATCAGCATCTGGTTCAGCAGCTGGAATCTCCCGGATTCTCCTATCAGAGCATGCAGCAGCCCTATATGGGAGATGGATGGGACAACAGCGGTTGTCTGCGCTGCTGTGCTGCGAACTTGTGTCTCAATGCCTTCTTGAACTGCTGCTGCGGAAGCGGATGCTAAAACAGGGTGTATACTTTTGTTTCCAGAAAAAACAGACATTTTTTTTGGAAGTATTGCACAATATTCGTGGTATAAATTGCGGAATGTGAAGAAAAAGTCCGCTTCACTCAGAAATTTTTCGGAAAGGTGTTTACTTTTTCGGGAAAATATGATAAGATAACACATGGGTAGCATACCAAAAAAGAATAGAGGACGCATGGCAAAGTGCGCCCAATTTCAGGATGAGGAGATTCTGTGATGTTTTTTAATCATAAAGATGCGGAGCAAAATCAAAACCATAATCCGTTTTTCTATTATGGCGGCAACTACCCTGGAGAAACAACCGAACCATTTTACCATTCCGGCGTAACGGAATACACCCTGCGTGTTTCAGTTTCCACGCATATCGGAAAAGTACGGGGCAACCATGAGGATAATTTTTATCTGGAAGGTCTGTACATGAACGATATTTTCCGGAATGATTTTTCGGCCTCTTATACTGTTCGTTCTGCTGACGGCATGACATTTGCGGTCTTTGATGGAATGGGAGGCGCAGCTTATGGCGAAGTGGCATCAGAAATCGCGGTGCGTACCCTGCGGAAATATGAGAAAAAGCTGAAATATGCAGACGGGACACGTATGCTGGATCAGCTGGTTTCTTCTTATACCACAGAGGCAAATGATGCTATTTGCGATATGCTGACAGAAAAGCACTGTGCAGTGGGCGGCACGACATTTTCCATGCTGTATTTTATGGGAGATGCTGTAAAGCTTTACTATCTGGGCGACAGCCGGATGTACCGCTATCAGTCAGATGGTCTGACACGGCTCACCAGAGATCACACCGTGGCAAACCAAAAGGTAGATGCAGCAATCTATACAGAAGAAGAAGCAAAGCACAGTCCGGATCAGCACCGTCTGACTCTGTTCATCGGATCTGACCGGAAAAAAGTGGGGCTTAATGCGGACAGCAGGCCTCCGATGCCGTTGGAAATCGGCAGCAAGTTCTTGCTCTGTACAGACGGGCTTACCAATATGTGCAGTGATGAAGAGATTCATTCGCTGCTTTCGCAGAATTATTTCAATGAGGCCGCTGTACTGGTACAGGCGGCGCTTCAGAACGGCGGTGCGGATAATATTACCTGTATTGTACTGGAAGTATTGCCGGCATCCTCGGAAGAAGAGACCTGACGGATTGTTTTTCAGAGACTGATTTTTGCTTGGGTGACCAGAAAAATCAGTTCTTTCAGGGTAAATTGCAAAAGAACAGTGTTTTGCCGAAACGGCATGATGACACTTACTTTTTCCTATTATATACAAGAGCCTCTGGCTCAGACGAATTCCCGCCGGAGAAAGCAGGGTGCGTAAAATCAACAGGCATCTGCATAAATCCGAATCGTCATAAAAAGAAAGCGCACAGCGCCGGTTATCATTTCCGGTACTGTGCGCTTTTTATTTGCATTTTTAGAGAAAGGAAGCGCTTAAGTTAGATACGCTCTACCTTCATCATATTTGTTGTATTGGAAACACCCACCGGTGCGCCGGCAGTGATTACAACAATGTCGCCCCGGTTGACCATATCGGTCTGGATGGCTGCATGGAGTGCCGAATCAAACAGGCCGTCTGTATTGGAAACCTCGTCCACCAGAACCGGATAAACACCCCAGCTCAGGTTCATCTGCCGCTGTACCCGTTCACTGACTGTGCAGCTGATAATCGGGCAGAACGGACGATACTTGGAGATTTCCCGTGCAGTGACACCAGACATGGTAACTGTCAGGATTGCCGCAGCGTCCAGGTCATGGGCTGTGGTTACAGTTGCGTGTGCAATGGCGTTTGCAATATCGTCATTCTTTTTGGTGCGGCTTGCGGAATGCATACCCTTATAGTCGATGTCATCTTCTGTTGTCCGTGCAATCAGATCCATGGTGCGGACAACCTCTACCGGGAATGCACCGGCTGCGGTTTCACCGGACAGCATGATAGCGCTGGTGCCGTCATAGATGGCATTTGCAACGTCTGTGATTTCCGCACGAGTCGGCCGCGGATTGGTGATCATGGATTCCAGCATCTGTGTAGCAGTAATCACCTGCTTGCCTGCCTGATAGCCCTTGCGGATCAGCTGTTTCTGGACAGAAGGAATCTGTTCGAACGGAATTTCAACGCCCAGGTCACCTCTGGCAACCATAATACCGTCTGCGGCTTCCAGGATTTCATCAATATTCCGGACACCCTCTACATTTTCGATTTTCGCAACAATGCGGACATCGAACCAGCCCAGGCTCTGGGTATATTTCCGCAGGTAGTCAATATCCGCAGAGGTGCGGACAAAGCTGGCTGCAATGAAATCAAATCCCATTTTGGCTGCAAATTCCAGGTCATTCTTGTCGCTTTCGCTGAGGTACGGCATGGAGAGCTGTACGCCAGGGACATTGATTCCCTTGTTATTGGAAAGGACGCCGCCGTGAATAACGTGACAGACAATTGTTGTGGCAGTCACCTTTTCTACGACCATTTCAATGACACCGTCATTGACCAGAATATGAACCCCCGGTTTTACATCGCGGGGAAGATTCTTGAAGGAAATGCTGCCCAGTTCTCTGGTACACAGCACATCATCTGTGGTCAGGGTATACGTATCTCCGGTTTCAATGGTAACCGGCTTGTCATCTACAAAACGTCCCAGACGGATTTCCGGGCCGCGGGTATCCATCAGTGTTGCAATGGGCAGCCCCAGTTCCTTCCGGATTCGGGAGATCTGCTCGAAGCGTCTCTGGTGAGTTTCGTGATCTCCGTGGGAAAAGTTAAAACGTGCTACATTCATGCCGGACAGCATAATCTGCCGCATGATAGAATCATCATCAGTAGCAGGGCCGATGGTGCAAACAATTTTGGTTTTTCTCATAAAATTCACGCATCCTTTTTCTCATTCTGCATTTCTATTGGTCTTACCCTATTAGTATAACACAATTCTCTGGAAATGAAAAGTTATTTTTAAAAGAAAAAAGTACGTCTTTTCTTTTGAATATAAACATATACCAATTCAAAACTGGAGAACATTGGAAGCTTTTACGATTATGCTGTTTCATTTAACCATTTTGTCAAATTTTCCGATAGGATTCCGGCATTCTCTGTGTGGGTCAGCTGGAGTGCAAAAAAGCGTTCCAGTTCTTCTGCATAGTCCCACATGGGGTAGTCCACGCCGAAAAAGCAATTTTCAGCGCCGTAGTGCCGGATCATTTTCCGGACTTCTTCCGGCGGCAGAAACGGCAGGCTGCTGCTGGTATCAAACCGGAGCCGTTCATCTGCGTGCAGATATTTACAAGCATCCTTCCAGCGCCCCCAGCCCCCTAAATGGGCTGCAATAATGCGCAGCCGCGGGAACTGACGCAGCACCATTTTTAGCCGGATGGGATGAGACAGATCGGATCTTGCATCTCCCATATGCATCAGAATGGGCAGACCAGATTCCTGAATCATGTCATACATCGGATAGGCAGCTGGGTCATCAATGGGAAAATTCTGAAAATCTGGATGGAGCTTTACCCCCTTCAGATGAAGCTCCTGAAGTTGCCGGAAGTCCTCTTCCATTGTCTCGGAGGACGGGTGCAGTGTGCCAAAGGCGGTACACATGGGGTATGCCGCAGCGCAGGAGGCCAAAAATGCGTTGATAGAATGTACCTGTCCCACAGAAGTTGCCGGCGAGCAGATCAAAAAGGAATCAATTCCGGCAGCAGCGCCGTTTTCCAGCATTTCTGCCACTTTTCCGTGATACTGCATGGGAAGATCGTAAAAATGTGAGATGCTCTCCGTTGCTTTTTCTGCAATTTTGTCCGGGAAAATATGGGCATGGGCATCCGTAATGTGATAACCGTTTTTCAAAAAGAAACCCTCCTCAGGAAAGTTTTTTGATTTTTGCGTAGTTTGCCATGAGTTTTTTCGTACCGACCCGATCGAATCCGACCTCCAGCAGGGAGTCATTCGCCATTTTGGTAACAGAAAGAATGGTACCCTCTCCGAATACATTGTGCCGGACACGCTGGCCGACCTGAAAGTTCTGTGCGCTTCCAGATGCGGCGCGGGGGCGCTTGGTGGAAGCCAGCTGCTTTTGCAGGGAGATGGACTGTACAGCCTCGGCCGGGTGTCCCTGCCTTTCGGCATGCTTAGCTGCATTGAGCCGGCGGCTGGTCTTGCGCTGAATCAGGTCAGGGTCAATTTCTGTCAGGAACTGGGACGGCAGATCGGAAGAGCACACGTCTGAACTCCAGTCACTGCATGAATCTCGT
>UQYK01000029.1 GCA_900545285.1 uncultured Ruminococcus sp. | reverse complement strand
AAAGAAATGCTAGTGTAGCACAGTCGGTAGTGCATCTCACTCGTAATGAGAAGGTCGCCTGTTCGAGTCAGGTCACTAGCTCCACAAAAACTGCCGTTTTCACCACGAAAACGGCGGTTTTTCTAACTTTTTAGGGCGGTTTGAAAGGCCCCCAAATTGGCTTGGCGTTAATTTGGCGTTATTTTTTTGAAGGATTCAAATTTTTGAAAAAAAGGGATTTTGAAAAAGCGGATTTTCCGAACTTTTTTGAGGTCATTTATTTTTGGTGAAAAATAGACGCAACGAGACGGGGAAAATTGATTATTCCGCAAACACGGAGAATACTGAACTTTTTGGACTGCTTTTAATTCAATGATAACATGACGATTTTGGATGAAACCACAACTTTTCAGAAGATACCAAAAGTTGCTGCGCGCACCATGATTTGGCGTTATTTTCTATGATGGAAAGCCGGTTTCAGTGCCTCAACCATAAAACAAAGCAGGTAGGACATGAAATCCGACCTGCTTTGTTTTATACCTGAGTCATTATGCTCCGGTTTTGCAGAGCATATTTTCAAGGGCGTTGGATGCTGTGCGATCATTCTCTTTGAGGGCGTGGGCGTAGATGTTCATGGTCGTGGAAGCCTGTGCATGACCTAAACGGTTGGACACGGTACGGACATCCTGATGCGCAGCGATCAGCAGGGTAGCTGAGGTATGACGCAGTCCGTGGAACGGAATGTGCGGAAGCTGATCGGATGGCTCCTTGTTTGCATTGTAGCGATCTATGGCATCCTGGAAGGTGGCGTAGGGTGTGGAGTAGCTCATCATGGAGCCATCAGACTGGGTAAAGAGCCAGTTGTTGCCCTTCCAGTAGGCACCCAGCGATTCCTTTGTTTTGGTCTGCTCGACCATCATGCTGTGGAGCCGGTCTGTCAGGAATCTGGGGATGCTGACCTCTCGGCGGGAGTTTTTCGTTTTCGGTGCTTTGCAGACCTGCTTGCCGTCCACTACTGCTGCGGCTTTGGTGACGCTGACGGTGCTGTTCTCAAAGTCAATATCAGACCATTGCAGCGCCAGCATTTCTCCTTTCCGCAGCCCGGAGAAGACCGCCAGATTAAAAAGAACTCTGAGCTGTTCTGGCATGGTTCTGGTCAGCGTGTAATCACCAACCTGATACTGGATGCCGGTATCATCCACCCGGCTGTGCCCTCGTGTATGGATTTCGTAGGGTTTCTCGATGTATTCCAGGAAGCAGCTGACTTGTGCCGGCGTGAAGAATTTGATTTTATCAGCGACATCCTCGCCATGCGTCCGAACCTTATCGCAGGGATTCCGGTTTATGACTTCCCAGTCCACAGCAGTTTTGAGAATGGAGGAGAGGACATTCGCAGTTTTTGTGATGGTTCCCTTGCTGTAGCCTCCCGGCTTTCCATCCCGCCGGACACCGCTTTTTGTCATGGAAACATAGAAGCCGTTTACATTGTGGGGCTTGATTTCCGTCAAGATCATATGCCCAAGCATAGGAAGAATCTTATCGTCGATTTCGGCGTTGTACTTTTCCAGTGTACCCGGCTCCAGATTCTGAGAGGCGTATTCCTTTCTCCATCTGTCAACAAACTCACGAAGGGTAGTTTTTTCTCCCGCAAGAACCAAACCGTTTTTTACGCGGTTCTCAAACTCGATGGCAAATGCCTGGACAACCTTTTCCTTTTTCTTCGGGGAGAGTTCTTTTGGGGGTGTGAAGGTGGTGGTTTCTCTCTTGCGGCGTCCATTCAGGTCGAAGCCGGAATACACGGTGATTTGGTATGTACCATTGCGTTCTCTGATTGTTGCCATTGTGTTGGCTCCTCCGTTTCTTTTAGCTTGTGCAATTACTATACCGAGAAAAATGAAATTGCACCACTTTGTCAAGAACCGAACTTTTTTGCTGCAAAAGATTCAATTATCCCAAAAAATGGAGAATTTAGCTACTCTGCGGTGGAAACGCAAGCAGGCTCAAACAGGGACAGAACCTGATCAAGATTTACAAGGTGCTTGTTTCCGGTCTTGATGGATGGAATAGTGCCATCTGCAATCAGTTTGCGAAGGGTATATTCGGTGATTTGGGTTTCGGGATCAAGCTGCTTGAAGTAGTCAGCCGCTTGTTTGATACTTCGGATTTTACACATAGTATTACCTCCTGTATTATGGTTGCGAACCATCAAAGTCACATGAATGCGCTGGAAGAAAACTCCTCCAGCGCATGGTATCTGACTTTGAAACAGCGAAGCCGCTGATTTGTTCACTTATTAACATAGTGATTCCGGCTCTGTGTTTACGCAGTACCTTGAAGTCGTGCCCACCATTTTTGCCACGCAGCCCTGGTGGTAGGAATGATACAAGCCGCCTTTGGCATGGCTGTCATAACTCCGCAATACCGCTGCCTGATAAGCTGGCGGATACCGCAGGGTTTCCCCCTAGTCCTTGGGAGAGCGTGAGCAAGTTTCGTTATCACCTGTGGGGTGCAATACTCCCATAGTGCCGTTCTGGGCTTGGAGGCTGCGTAGATCGCTCGGATGGCTTCTTGAAAGGCATCTGTCATGGCGGCGCAGCTCCCACACATCCGCATAGGTGTTTGTGCTTGTATCATTGTCTGTTCAGTTTTCAAGGTTCAGGAAGGTCAGTGAAAACTCCCTTCACCTATCGTCATTTTCTATTCCGTTTTGGTAGCGTGTTTCTGCACGATTCTCATAATTTTTCTTTGAGCAGATGTAATGCTTGCCACGATGCTTGGATGGGCAACACCTTCGGCTTTTGCGATGGAGCGTACATTCTCAAGCTGAACATGATGGAGCCATAATCTTCGGAACTGTACCTCTGTGAGGGATTCTGAAATCCTCTGAACCAACTCCATGGCTTCCTGAACCTGTTCTTCACGCTCTGTTTTGTATAGCAGCGTTTTCTCGGGAGAAGGGATGTTACCAGCGTTGTCCCCGATGGTGTCAAGTCCCACTGTGTGCCGGTGAAAGTAGGAATCGGCATAGTCGGTTTCTTTGTAATCGGCGTCTGACCAAGACTTCCAGAACAGGAACTCTTCCTCAGAAGAAAAGTCTGCTCTGGTGATACGGGTTACATGGCCATCACTACCGCTATACACGATGCTGTCTTGATCTTTCTTGTTCAAAGCGTAGTCGCTCTTGCTATCAAACATTTTTATATTCCTCCGTTCAGATTTTTGTTGGGAATCTGAACGGGGGCGGCGGAGAGCGGCAGCGAGGAAGGCGTAGAAAAACGCCCAGCCGATAAAATACCAGTTGGGCGCAATAGGGTGTATTCTGCTTAATTACGACACAGTATAGTACATACTCACTGCCGCAGTTGTCCTGTTCAGGGGACAGGCTTTTTTTGACAGGGATGCTCCTATCGGACTACGGCAGCGAGGTATTATCAAAACGGCTTCCTCCTATGAGCCGCCAAACCTGATGAATCGCAAAAGAAAATGGCGGCTCTGAAAATCAAAGCCGCCGAGGGGGATTTTTAGACATGAAAAGTGACTGCCCAGCAGCGGCTTTTTTTCTTTTCTGCCGCTGGGCAGAATAGGAACTATAAAATGTAGTTGTAGTGCATATAGCAACATTCCACTAGCAAAATATGAAATATACAATGTAAGTGGGTGATGCAATATGGCGAAAATAGAAGATTGTCCTGGATTTGAAACCTTTGGGGCAGATGTAAAAGCAGCGAGAAAAGCAAAGCGTTGGGCGAGAAGAACCCTGGCGGAGATGGTCAATATTGATTCCCGCTATCTCGCAAATATTGAAAACAAAGGGACGATTCCCAGTGTTCCTGTTGTGATTCAGCTCATCAGTATCTGCGGCCTTCCTTCGGATCGGTACTTTAATTCGGCAATTTTCCGTAGCGAAAGTGAATTGCGGCGGCGTGTCAGCCATAAGCTGAAGCTGTGCCCAGAGGAATACTTAACGATAATTGACAGTGCTATTGATGGTGCCATTTCTTTGGGTGAAAAATCGGATAGATAGTTTCACTCTCCGATTTGTCTTTACCAAAATGGAAACCAATTATAGTCTGAATGAAAAGAGCCTGCTTACCCTGTGATGTGATTTCACAGGAAAGCAGGCTCTGCGTTCTACGTCTGGCTCATTTGATTACTGTCATTTTCAGTTGTGAAATATCGACCCGGACTTCTGTTTTGCATTTGGGGCAGTACAGTGGGAAGTTGTGAACTATAGTATCTTCGAAAACTTTTGTTCGGGTTTTGTTGCCACAGATGGGGCATAGAATCCATCTCGCATTTCCTTGATCTCTATTCATTTATTGTTCCTTCATATGTAATTAGTTGTGATGGTCAATTCCACATCAGCCGGGGAATGGTATAGGGCAAGCCATATTCCGTCTGATAAGTTACACGGTTCCCCACATATTGAAAATTGCCATTTTCTAACGGTCGGATGGTTACTTCATGCGCAAACAGGCAATCCATTTTTAGGTCTGTGGAGAGCATTTCAACGGTCAGTGTCATCGTTCCGTCAGGATTAACGGCATAAGCTGTAACTTCCGGGTCGACATTGTAGTACCATATTAAAACAAAATCGTTTGTATTCAATGGTCTCCAAGGATAGTAGTTACCTTCAGCATCATACCGTGCCAGCGCTTGGAAGGTTTCTATGTCAATGTTATAGTATGGTAAAACAATTCTTTCAAATTCTTCGGCAGGGATGGCATAGCTGCTTTTGTCTTCGAGAATGGTATAATGATCGGCAAGGAACTGCTTTCCATGATGCGCAAAGTATAGATATTCAAACTGATCGTTAAAGCTTAGATTTCCCCAATTTCCTTCCTGCCAATCAATGAGGAAAATATTGGTGGCAATGTAGCCAACAGGATAGATATAGCGAAAAGCAAGATCAAATAGTTCCGTATTCGGAGCAACAAGTCGAATCAGACAAAAATCTGGATAGTGTTTATCATTTGCAGGATAGATCCTGTAATAGAAATTACCTTTCTCTGTTAGTGTCCAATCCTTGATTTCATGACATTCATAATATGGCTCTTTTATCTCATCCGGGTAATACGTCATACTGTAAACAAAAGCGCCGGATTTGTCATATGTGAATAGTCTATATGATAAGCCCCCAGATTTCAAAATGGTGATAACCTCTTGTTCGGTATCTCTGTTCTGCTGTACAGCATCCCAAAATACATAAAACCTTTCGGATGTGGTCAAATATTCCGGGTAAGGTTCGTTTGTATCCATTACATCATATCCTGCATCATAAAGCAGGTCCTCTATGGAATCGATACTGCTTTGGGACAAGCAGGAATCGTCCCATGGACTGTCTGGCACTGTTTTCTCGGCAGACTCATATAGTGCATGGTACAAAGATTCGATTTCTTTACACCGGACTTCAAGACGGTCAAATATAGGGTCATCAATCGGAACGTTATTATGGCTTTCATTTGTGGTTGCCGGAGCAGTATCCGCTTCTGTGGTGGCAATCGTGTCTTTTGACTGAAAACTTGGCTTCGGGTTTTCAGTTCTGCTCCCGCAAGCATATAGTCCGATAATCAGTGCAAAAAGAACAACAGTAATTTTAAGATATTTCATGAATTTGGGCTCCTTTTTTTTCAAACTCAGCAATGATTTCTTCTGTAACAGGGATGATACAAAAATGTTCCCAATCACCGATAGCAAAGTAGGGATACACGCCTATTCCATCCTTATGGAATAGCACAAAGGGGACAGCATCCTTGTCGTACCATTCGTCACTGGAAAACACATTCTGATTACCCATCGCAATAATCTCTGAGCACAGGTCAAGAATGCTCTCATCGGGCAAATTGGGAAAGAATACTTTCATTGTGTAATAACACATTTCCTTATAATGCGCAAACCCTGATTCTGAATAGCTGTGCTCGTCAAAATTGACAGTGATTTCTTGTATGTAGTCCCCATTTGTCGGCACATATACCGTAATCGTAGGCAGTGAATATACACGCTCGTCCTCTGTAAAGTAGTATTTCTTTGTTTCGTGATCTGAATGAATTGCAGAATCGTAGGTGTAACACTGCCACTGAGATGCCGATGTTAAGTAGCTGCGGCAATAGCTGCTATTATAGTAGCTGTTATAGCTTCTGATATAGTCATTGATAGAGATGGTGAAAACCATCTCATTTTCCCGGTTCTCCAGAACCCTAATATCCAGAGCATCGATTTCCGCCTGAGATACAGTCGGCTCGGTTTCGTTGTCCAAAGTCTGGCGTTGAGCCATCAAAATACAATAAGATTTGCTCGTCAAACTGTTCCTCCCCTGATAAGATCACTTCCACATAATTCTCGTTCCAAGTGACTGACCAGTCATTGCTGCTGATGCTACAACCATCATTGCGCAACTCAAAATCTGTCTGTGATATTTTGGTAGCACCTTCATTCAGAATTAGCCGCCCGGATGCAGACCCGAAGGGCCACGCCGGTTCCCCGATCTCTATAAGGGTCAATTCATATCTCTCATCTGGGGAAACAGATGTATCCCGTAAAGTTTTCTTGCAGTTCACTGCATAATAGAAGCATCCCGCAAGCAGCAAATTCATTCCGATGACCATGCAAATCATACAAAGCACGGCTCGAATACGGTTTTTCATTTATTTTCACTCCTTACATTTGTAAGAATTAGATATATAAAGTAAAGCCGCGAAAGCAGCCTTACTCTATGATATTCATGGTTTGAAGGATATTCGATGCTGTTTCATAAGCCAACGCGCCGTCGGCACCATCCTGGCTATTCTGATAAACCGCAATGAAATAGGTGTCGCTATGTGTTTCTGCAAAACCTATAAACCACCCTGCGACATTCGCGCCATCCAGTCGCCCTGTGCCGGTTTTCCCGTACAGTCCTTCCTCACACAGCAACATGGCATCCTTGACAGCGGTAATATTTCCATCCTCAAAACCAAAATCATTGCGGTACAGCTTTACCAGCAGTTCTACTTGCTCCAAAGCAGAAATCTTCACACCGGAGCCATTCCAAAAACTATCCGAATCATCTCCAAAGTTGCAGTCACCATAGCTGATCTCTGTCAAGAAATCCTCCATCTGCGCTGTTCCTGCTGACTGATCCAAGAACTTAAAATACCAGTTTACAGACTCCTGCATAGCGGAGCGCAGAGTTTGATCTTGGTTCCATGATTCAAAAGCGTACGCCGTCCCATCCCAGACAAGGGTATTTGCTACGGGGGCGATGATCCTCTGCTCCAATGCATTGAGGGCGCTATAAATCTTATAGGTGGAACACGGCGGAACACGGCGGGTTGCTTCCGATTTGTTGTACACCGTGTATAGGTCTGCGCCAAGATCATAAACAACAGCACAGCCGTCTGAAGTGCCGAAGAATTCTCCCCAGTCGGACTCAACCACAGTCAATGCACCAGAGGGATTGTAATAGGTTTCGCTGTATTCTGTACAATAGGCCAATGCCGGAATTTGCCCGATTGCTGCCACAGCAAGAAATCCCGCAAGGCAGCGGCCCAGAAGGCGCTTCCATTTCGTCTCCCGCTGAAAACCAACCACTTGTTGCAGACGGTATTTCAGCTGATCTTTGCTCTGGCAGAATCCGTTAGCCGTAGGAAGGCGGGTATTGGAGACAGCGGCAAAGTTCAAGATTGTTTGACCATAGGCAATTCGCTCTGTTTCACCGGTCATCTCATTCATAACAGCCCAATCACAGTAGGCTTCCCGATCCCGACGCATTTGCCGAATGGCGAGCCATACCAGCGGATTGTACCAAAAGAGCGTCTGGACAACGCAGATCAGGTAATTGATGATAATATCTCCATGTTTGATGTGTGTCAACTCATGGAGCAGAACATGATTCAACTCGGATTTCGATAATCTGTCGATGCCGTCTTTGGGAAGAACCACGAATGGCTTCTGCCACCCGAAGTTGACCGGAGCGGTAATGAATCTGGACTGACGCAGTTCGATATTTTGTTTTAGTCCCAGCCTGCGTTGGCACTCGTCAAACCGCTTGCGGATTTGATGGGATGGGTCCGTTGCAAATTGCTTGACTGTATGAAGCCGCCAGTTTCCGCCCCAATACACACCGGTCAGTACCAGAACACCTGCCAACCAAATTATCAAAACGACAAAAGCAAAATGGCTGTTTCCAGGACTGGCGATCAGTTCCGTTGTATCCTGAAGCCATCCTGTTCCCGCAGCAGTTACAGCAGTATTGCTGGAAGCATTGGAAATCGCAAATGCCTGCTGTCCAACGGATTTCGCGGGTCGTAATGCAGGCCATATCCCACTTGGGAGTAATGACAGAAAAAGAGAACCAAGCAGGACAAACCAGCTGTGATACTGGAAACGTAGGGATAACCGATTGCGAAGCAGCCATTTCAGGCCAAGCATTACGCAAATGAGGCAAGCGTTCCACAGGTTCCCTATCAAGAATTGTTCTAAGAACATCATAATTGCCTCATTGCCGGCGCTTTTTGTCCAGGATACTCTGCAATTCATCCAGGTCTTCAGGGGTCAAATCCTTCTGATCCAGGAAACTGACGACCATCTGTTTCATGGCTCCGTCAAAGAAACGGTCTGCCAGTGTGCGACTCTCCGCCGCCAGATAATCGTCTTTCTTCACGCAGGGCGTATAGACAAAAACACGGCTTTCCTTTTCGTGTACGATCACGCCCTTCTTTTCCAGGCGGGATAGCATTGTGTAGATTGTTTTCGGACTCCAATCCTTCGTCTTAGCCAAACGGTCCGTGATCTCGTTGGTGCTGATGGGGGCATACTTCCAAATAATGTCCATCACTTCAAACTCGGCATCCGAAATCTGCGGCAAGTTTTTCATATCATCTCTCCAATTCTTACGGATGTAAGAATTATTATACAGCACGAAAACATGGATGTCAATGTTTCTTTGCGTTCTTAATTAAAACATAAAAACCATAATCGTCACAAGGTATGTATAAATGGTTTCTATGATTCCGTATACTGCGGGCAATGCTTTTGTAATATAAGAATTCGAAACCAGGCATATCCAACATTCCGGAAATGCCTGATTCCTGTTTGTTAAGACGATTCTGTCTTCTGAGTATTGCACAATTCTGCGTTTTGAAAATACTGCAGAATAGTAACTTTGATTGTCAGATGAAAGAACATGAGAGGATAAGTTATGGGTCTAGTACTTTTTTAGAAATTAATATTCTGACAAGCATTTTCCTCGGAGCCGCCTACACCGAGCTTCAATTTCTTCTTCCTCCTGCTCCGTCAGATCATCCCGCTCATCCCCCAGAAGTTCAGATTCCAGATAACTGGAATGAACACCCAGTAGCGCATCCAACATGGCTTCCGGCGTTTCCAAAAGCTCTGCGCTGTACCACTGGTTCCTGTGTTCGTCCCATGCCAGCAGCGTATAGCCGTGGCTGGTGGAAACGACCTCATACAGTGGATCTTGTTGGAGAATGTCTTCAAAGGCATTCAAAACTCTTTCGAAAGTCAGCATAATGGTCCTCCTGCTTCAAATAGGTATTGCTCTTGCGAAAACTGTTTCCACAACTTGTAAATATCATGCACCTATAGAGGGTGTCTGCGCTTTCATCGGCCTATTTCATTTCTAGTACAACGCTTTCATGATGGATCAAAAATTGGCAAATTGAGTATCGATATGGTTTCAGAGTGAACTGAAGATCAAACATCGTTTTCTATATTATGCTGTATTCCATCGAGAAACACAAGGATGTGAGTATGAGCGCATAGTGTAAAAAATGGATTTCGGAAAACAGAAAATGAGCCTGCTCCCCATTTCAGGGGAAGCAGGCTCTGCGTCATGCGTCTGGCTCGTTTGCTTTCAGCTATGTAGTCATTTTTCTATAAGGGTTTTCTCTTTAATGTGATAAGAGATATTGTTTTGCTCACAAAAGTGAATCACTTTTCTTGCACATTCATTATAGAACTCTTGATAGCCGTTGAACTGTGAAACAGCCTTGTTATAATGCAAACGACCAAAAATTATTTTGTCAACAAAATGTATCCGCTGAAGCAATTCAAGAAGATTTTGCTCATGAATATTCGGTGTTGGGAATGGTTCAATGCTGACCCAAGTATAACATCCCTGATTTGATAGCTCTTGCAAGGAATTAATTCGATCCTGAATGGGTGCGGCTCCGGGTTCGTATTCTTCTCTGAAAGCCTCACTTAACGAGACAACAGTAATGCCATATTCATTTCTTAGTGGCAATTCAGCAAGTTCAGTTGGGAGGATACCCTTTGTCAAAACAGAACATCTTACATTTGCCGCATTTGCACGTCGTAAGACTTCAAGGCTCAAAGTCTGAATGTCGGGACGTTTATACATAAAAGGGTCTGTTGTGAAGCATAGGTGTAAAATATTGATTTTATTTCGGTATTTGGGTAACTCTTTACCAAGCAGATCAAGGGTATTCTCAACAATGCACGGTTCTAACCATTCAGAATAGTCCTTAACTTTTCCGAATCGTTTTTTCATCAGAAATGCATAGCAGGGATATTTACATCCATGCGAACAGCCCTCAACATGGTTTAGCGTGTAGTCTCCATATTCGACTCCAGTTTTGTATATCAAGCTTTTTCGTATCATTTAGTCTATCTCCGTGGAAATAATGTAACAATCATCCTTGTAATTACTCTTTCTAACTCTACCACATTTTCTCATAGCCCCCTGTTGGAGGAGCGGTTTGACAACGCAAGAAAGAACATCCGACTCTTTCAACATAGTACGCTGTATTACATTGCTCTCAATTTCTTTGAAAGATATTTCCGTTTGCTTGGGAGCATATTGCGTTACAAATAATTGCGCTTCGCGGGCATAGTTCTCTTTTCTCCAGTTGGTCTCATCGTTTGTGGTAAAGAACCCAATTTGGTTTTCGTCCTCCTCAAAATTCCGGTGATACTCTTTTCCGTCAAAAACTTTCCATAAGACATCTTTTAGCACCTCTAGCCCACGAATGCTAGGGGTTGCAAAGACAATTTGATAGAGATCAACATTCTTTTTGGTCCGGAAAGTATAGGCGAAAAGGTATTTTATACTCCCGACTGTTAGACTTGATCTCATGTATTCCATTAGCTCGTCTTCAGAGGTGGTACACGTTCCTCCTAAGCAAGACTGCAGTCTGCCGCTATCCTTTGCGATATTCCTTCTGAAATCACTTATGAAAAAATTAAAAATGAGCTCGCAATAGTTTTGAGATAGAAGTTTTGTCACCTTCGGTATCTGTACTGTTCCGAAATTGTAAGGATCAACATAAACAACTGTCGCGTATCCATACCCGAAAATACTACTACTGTCATACATGTGATTTTTCGAAAGATACTCCAGATAATCATTCACATCCATGTTCATTATGAAGATTTCTAAATTGTCATACTTTTTTGCTCGAATTGAGGTGATAACTTTTTTAATAATCTTCACTCGGTTTTTATCGTTATCGTTCAGCATAAGCCGGTACTTTTTTTGAGGGTAGCGCCTAGCTAATTCGATAAATGTTTGTAGTACACACATACTGGTACACAGATCACCGTCTTTGTATACCCCGGCATTGCACATACAATCAATAAACGTGATATGGGTTACTTCCTTGCGGGCGGTAGAAATGTGTGCCCACTGCGTAATATACTCAGATACATACTGCACTTTTTTTGCGGTCTGCTGTTTCTTCTCATCTAGGAACTGTTCTTTGATCTCCAACGTCTGAAAACTAGAGCGTAAATTTACTACCATACTTGACCGTGCCTCCTGTCCCGTTTTCAGTAGATTGTAGCATAATGAACAACCATTTTCAATCACAGCCAAGTAGAATATTCACAACCGATTATCTCGACTTTCGTGTTATACAGTCTTTTCAAGAAGGCCCACTGTGCCAACGATTTTCAGCAGAAAAGTCTGGATAACCAATAGTAATTAACTATAAGATGTTGCATCTTCAATACAACATGATATAATTATTTAGGTAACTATTTTGGGAAACTCCCATTTTCCCACCGTCAATGAGTAGGTGAAAGATATGAAAGAAATAGACCGAACAAAACCAAAAACACCTATAGAAAAACTCAAAAGCATATTAAAACTCAAGACACCTCTTTATAGAACTTGGTGGCTATATCCACTTGCGCTTTTAATGTTTGTTGTATTGGTTTTCGTTATACCCATAATCATTAATGAGCTTTATAAAGTTGGAGAAGGCTATATCACCCTTTGGGGTGCATCTGAGATTCTGGCATTTTATGCCGTGATTTTAAGTGGAGTCATTTCCATCACAACGGTAATTGTTACAGTATACTGCAGCAAAAAAGGCACTGATCGGCAGATTAGATTTTATATGAGCCAAATGAAAACGCCATTTTTCACCACAGAATTGGTTTCCCAAAAAGGAAATGCCGATAGTTTCTATTATGATGGCCATCGTCGGTGGATCAAGGAGTATCATGTATTAGAGCCCGGAAATTTACCAGAAAATGGGCTTATTGAAATTACTGTAAAGAATATTGGAGAAGGAATTGCGCTTGCACCGTCCTACCAGATTGATATGATGGCAAGTACGATCATCCCAGATAACATTGTTGAGAACAACAAATATTTGTTACTCTCGTTCGATCTGCTGCGAAATCTAAATGAAAAGTATGTCCGTCATCATTTCGTTGAGGGGTTTGAGAAGCATAACACGGGAACTGTTGTTTATTTCACTCGTATATATCTAAACTACAAGAATATTTTAGGCGTAGATTTACAACAAGAGATATTAGTAGAAATTGAATTTGATTTCAGCACCAAGCTAATTACGATAAAAGTAAATGAATTATCACCTCAGAGAGTTCTGATTTGATAGACCGAAAAGTTTTAGCTGAAATCCTGTATTAGGCAGGAAAACTGACTGTAATAGTGGTTATTCTCGATTGACATAATAGTAGCAAGCAATGCCTTCGTATATACAAAGGCACAAAACCAGGCATTTCACCCCTATCGGAAATGCCTGGTTTCTGCTTGTTGAGGCTCTGCCCCAATCCCCGCAGGATACAATTCTGTATCCTGAGAACGCTGCAAAAATGCAGCGGCTGCGCGATTCTTCAAATCGCTTATGGACGTTAAACGTCCATCTTTCTCGGATACTCTTTCCATGGTATGCGTATCCTCCCCGAGAATCCTGTCTACATTTGCCTTGGCGGTTTGCAGAGAACGCATCTCATCTCTGGCCATTTGGAAATCCGCATACATGGCTTTTTTCTCAGACAGAAGCTGGGTATATTCCGCTTGCAGGCTCTTGACGGTGGGCAGCTTTTTTAGCCCCTGCTCATCAAAAAACTGCTTTGCCGCCTTGTGCAGAAGAATTTCGGGTTCATGCTCAGAAAGAAATTTTTTAGAATAGCCTGCTTTCCGGTAGGCCACATAAACGTCACGGGTCTTGGCGTAGTTGATGATATGCTGCTGCATGATCTTGATTTCTGCCATCCGCTGCTCTTTGACTTTTATATCCGTGGAAAGTACCCGATATTGAGCGGTGGCAGCTGCTGTCCTTTCCTCCAGAGCGCCGCGATCCAGCAGGCCGTTTTCTTCCAGATAGATCAGCGTTTGGGAAAGCTGCTTCAGATTGAAGTTCTTTGCCCACCGTGCATAACCGGCACCCTTGCCCGCTTGAAGCTTAGCCTGAATATCGATCAGCAGACTGCCGCTGGGCTTGATGGAGATATCCATGCTCCGCTTCTTTTTCGGCGTATGGCTCCTAGCCCCGGAAATAATCGCACGAAGCGCATCCGGGGTGTAGTTCTCGCCCAGAATATCCATGCGGATAGAACGCTTCTGGTCAGTTCCCAACAGAGAGGGTACTTTGCCGTCTTTAATCTGATACCCGGATTGACGCAGCAGTTCCAGCAGCTCCTCGAAGCTCTGCGGCTTTTGCGCCAGTGCTTCATCAATGGCATAGCAAATCTGCTCGCGGTGAGGGGGCTTCTTCTGATTTTCCAACCACTTGTCATAGGTCTGGCCTTTGCCTTTTGGGTCTGCTACAATGGAGTATCCGTTCTCAATACAGATGGTATCGTTCAGGCGGCGTACCGCTCTGGTGCTGCCCCAGAAATTGCGGAATTTGCGCTGTTCGTCAAGAGCCGTGGAGTTCCAGATGATGTGATTATGGACGTGTGCCTTGTCGATGTGCGTACAGACAATGTAGGCGTGATTACCCTTTGTGAAGCGCTGTGCCAACTCGCAGCCCAGACGGTTCGCCTCCTCCGGCGTGATCTCACCGGGACGGAAGGACTGGCGCAGATGATAGGCAATCACGTCATCCGCGCCTCGCACCCTACCGGTATTCCGGATGTACTGCTGCTTGGAAAAGAGAAATTCACTGTCGGCAACGCGGCTGTCACATTGCCAGCTGGTAATCAGCCTTCCATTGTCGGTTTTTCCCGGATTTTCAACATAATCGATGATGGCGGCAATTGCTGTTCCGACAGTACGCCTTTGGCCAACGTGTAAAGGCATGAGCCGTGTGGTCGCCAAGCAAATCACCTCTCTAGATTATAATATATTACGAATGAAAATGTGCCGAAATCTCTAGAATTAGCATTTGGCAAGTGGTATAATATACAAAATAGAAAAAGGGGGGTGCGATATGATTGATAAGGGCAGAAATAAGAGCCGACGGATTATTGAGAAAAAGCGCACAGCAAGAAGGGAGAAAATGTATCAGGCAGTTGAAAAGATTATTAATCTTTTGGTCTCTATTGCAACAGTTCTTTCTGTGTTGCTGACATATTTTACACTAAGTGAGATGAAAGAGGAAAGAGAAAGCGCATACCGGCCTGACATTCAATTTAACAGTGTGGAATATGTGGTTCAAACTTCAGCAGATATGGAATTATTCTCAGAAGTTAATAATTGTCCAGTATACACATCTGATCAATACGGAAATGCGGATATTCATTTTAAACTGAATTTAGAAGCAAGGAATATTGGAGTAGGGACCGCAAAGAATGTCCAAATCTCCATTACAAAAGAATCCTCGTTTAAGGCTATCGAAGAGTTTAATGAGCAGTCTACATACTGCGATATGATGTACAATGAAGGGATTCATGGATATTTAATGGAGTATTCTAACAAAACCTATGCACTCTTGTTGCAATTTGAAAAAACAGATAAGTTTCCTTATATTCTTCCAAATGCTGAAGAAGTTTGCAATTATGAACTTCCTGACGTTTATTATTGCCTGATTAATGCAATGCGAATAGAGCATCAAAATATATACTATGACCCTTTTTCGGAGTCTATCATGATACCCGATATAGAGGTCAAAATAGTATTTTCCGATGTTCAAGGTGTCCAGTATGAGGAAAAAGGATTTATTCATACCGAAAAAGGATGGTCATTTAAGGGGGGGCAATCGCTGGTTGTAACGATTCTCCCCAGTGAATCAAAGGGATAAGGCATCCACAGAATTAATCCCAATTCCGATACTCCAAAATCCGTAAGCACTAAAGAATATAATATGGTGGATAACAGATGATTGCCATATCCGCTCTGTTTTCCATGCAATCCCAGACGGTATCCATATAGTCTGTTTCCAACTTTTCAAAATCCCTGAAAACGTCTGCCAGAGGGCTGGGGGATTCCATCAGAGCGTCGATCTGTGCGTCCGAAAGATTGTGATATTCCAGCGACAGTAGAATATCCTCCCGAATGGTGTACTCATAAGCGTGATTCAGAATTTCCTCCGGGGGCTGATCTTTCAGCCAGTCCCGAAAGGTTTCCTGCTCGGCAAACATTTTCTGATACAGTGCCGTGTTGTGTTCTTCGTTGGTCATTATCGTACCTCCTCATGGTGTTTTTTCTGCTTCGGGCTACTTCCCTGGCTGGTGGGCGTTTTCAGCCTGCTCAGTATGGAGGGGCGGCTGGATTTGGGGATGACCTGTTCCTGCTCAGATTTGCCTCTGGCATCCAGATTCAGTTCCGCATCCAGAAAAATCAGCCGGGCAGTCTTATCCCGCAGCTCCTGTTCGTAAGGCCAGGGCTTTTCAAGTTCTGCCTTTGCGGCCTCCTGCTGGTGATAGGTTTCCTCCAGGTGCGTTTGCAGAGATTGCATCCGCTGGGGCATCTGCGCCAGTGCATTATCCAGCCGAATCAAATTACCCTTGGGGTCGCTGCCCAGCTCTGCCTGATAGCGGAGCTTTCCCTGCATGGTCAGAACAAACTTCTTTCCGAAATTCTCCAGGGTGACAGACATGGCAAAGCCCCGATAGGTGCCGATTTCCACCGGGTCCAGACCGGTGGCCTGTTTGGCGGCTTCCATCAGGGCTGCACCAGCATTTTCCCGCTCCAAAAGGTTATCTGTGAGAACCGTCATTCCGGCGAAACCGCCGTCGGGGTGGGGGTGTGCAGAGAGGGTCTGCATATCCGCTTTCAGGGATTCCATCTGTTCCTTCATTTTGGCGATTTCAGCAGGGAAGGAGCGAATCAGACTGTCCTCTAACCGGAACTGCTTGGTTTTGTAGTCAGCCTTCATAATTTTCAGCCGTGCCACATCCACATCCAGGTCCATGCGTTCCTTGATCCGTGGATCACCGGCACACAGTGCCTTGATTTCCGCAAAGGACAGGGCAACCTCATCTACATCCTCACAGGAACGGACTGGATTCTTGCTGGACATGATCTGGGAGATAAACTTCTGCTTGTTTTCCACCGTCTGCCAGAGGTAGGCATCAAAGGTTCCTTCCGTCACATAGCGGAACACATGAACTTTTTCGTTCTGATTTCCCTGACGCTCAATGCGGCCTTTTCGCTGTGCCAAATCACCGGGACGCCAGGGGCAATCCAAATCGTGGATCGCCACAAGCCGGTCCTGGACGTTGGTGCCGGCACCCATTTTTGCGGTGCTGCCCAGCAGAACACGAATCTGACCGGAGCGGACCTTTCCGAACAGCTCTTTCTTTTTGGCTTCGGAATTGGCATCGTGGATAAATGCGATCTGCTCCGGGGGAACCCCTTGGGCAATCAGCTTGGAACGAATGTCCTCATAGACGGTAAAGGGCTTCGCAACGCCGCTATGGGGATCAAGTGCCGTGGCTTTGGCTTTCACCGCAGCCTGGGGTGTGGAAACATCACAGAACACCAACTGGGTCAGCTTGTCTGTCTCGCCACCTTGCCACATTTGCAGAATGTTTCCCACGCAAAGATTGACCTTGCTTTCAGGATCGTCCGGGAAAGCCGGATTGATGATCCGCTGGTCAAGCCCCAGCTTCCGTCCGTCGCTGGTTATTTTCAGCATGTTGTCAACATCCGGGGAAACGGAACCGCTGTGGATCAGTGCCGCTCGCTCAGAAAGCTCCTGAACAAATTTTTGCTGAACCTCGCTGGGTTTGGCTGCAACGTTGTGATATTCCACCTCCGGCACAGGAAGGTGCAGATGATCAGCAGTCTTAATGTCCGCAACCTCCCGGAAAATGTTCATCAGCTCCGGCAGATTAAAGAAGCGGCTGAACCGTGTCCGGGGGCGGTAACCCTTTCCCTCCGGTGCCAATTCCAGGGCAGTAACGGTTTCTCCGAACCGGGAGGCCCAACAGTCGAAGTGAACCATGCCCATTTCCTGCAAACGGTCATACTGTAAGTACCGTTGCATGGTATACAGCTCCGTCATGGAGTTGGATACCGGCGTACCCGTAGCGAAAATCACGCCCCGGCCTCCGGTAAGTTCATCCATGTAGCGGCACTTGGCGAACATATCGCTGGACTTCTGGGCATCCGAGGTGGAAAGACCAGCTACATTCTGCATTTTCGTATAGAGGAATAAATTCTTGTAGGAATGTGCCTCGTCCACAAACAGCCTGTCAACGCCCAGCTCCTCGAAAGTCACGACATCGTCTTTTTTATCATTTGCCTGAAGCTTTTCAAGCCGGGCTTCCAGGCTGCGCTTGGCTCTCTCCAACTGCTTGATGGAGAACCGTTCTGCGTTGTTTGACCGGAGTTCTGATATGCCCAAAGTGATTTCCTCAATCTGATCTTCCAGCAGCGCCTCCTGCCGTTCCTGGCTGATGGGGATTTTCTCAAATTGGGAGTGGCCGATAATCACCGCATCATAATCTCCGGTGGCGATTCGAGCGCAAAACTTCTTCCGGTTTCTGGTTTCAAAGTCTTTCTGCTTTGTGACCAGAATGTTAGCAGAGGGGTAGAGCCGCAAAAACTCCGAGGCCCACTGTTCCGTAAGGTGATTGGGAACAACAAACAGGGATTTCCGGCAAAGCCCCAGCCGTTTGGCCTCCATGGCAGCCCCCACCATTTCAAACGTCTTGCCCGCACCTACTTCATGTGCCAGCAGCGTATTTCCGCCGTAAAGCACATGAGCAATGGCATTGCGCTGATGCTCCCGCAGGCGGATCTCCGGGTTCATGCCTGCAAAGACAATGTGGCTGCCGTCATATTCCCGTGGCCGGATGCTGTTCATTTCCCGGTTGTACTGCTCCACTAAGGTCTGCCGCCGGGAGGGGTCCGCCCAAATCCAATCCTTGAAAGCATCCCGGATGAGCTGCTGCTTCTGCTGGGCAAGGGTGGTTTGTTTTCCGTTCAGCACCCGTTTGGGCTTGCCGTGCTCATCCTCAACGGTATCATACACGCGTACATCCCGGAGATTCAGCGAATCTTCCAGAATTTCATAGGCACTGACATAATCTGTGCCGTAGGTATTCCAAGCAGCAACATCGTTGCCAGAGATATTGCGTTTGTTGGAAATATTCCAGGCGGCAGTGTAGGGGGAGTATTCCACATGGATGGAACGGCGGAGATAATAGGGGGTGTCCAGCAATTCATACATAAACTGCTGAATATAGGCTTTGTCAATCCAGGTGGCACCCAGCCGCACCTCGATTTCCGAGGCTTCCAGGTCCTTGGGCTGGGCGGCCCGGAGGGTTTCCACGTTGTTTCGGTACATAGGGTTCTCTGCGGCAGCCGTTTCTGCATCTTTCAGCTTCTGCCGCACATTGCCGGAAAGATATTCGTCAGCTGTGACCCAACTGGTCAGATCTTCCAAAGTGCCCAACTTGGGATCGTGGAAGATGACACCTTGCAGGTCGGCGGTCAACTCGTCTATGGACTTCCCGGACAGGCTGGACATATACCCCAAATCCACACAGGCACGTTCCCCAATGGAGATCGTCAGGGCGTCCACAGCAGTATCCACAGAAGTCACAACCTTGTGGGGCTGAATGGTACGCTTGGAGAACATATCCGCCTTGCGCTGGAAGTTTCCATCATCATCCAGAATTTCCAGGGCACACAGGAGATAGTAGGCTGAATCATCCGAGAAAGCCAGCCGATTTCCACGGCTGTTGAGAATGCCGTACTTTTCCGTAAAGCTGTCATAGAGGGTATTCAGTTCAGCTTGTTTCTGCTGAATCGCACTGTCCGGGGAGTATTCGTCCATCTGCAAATCAATGAGCTGCCGAACACAGTCTTTCAGGCCAATCATGCCCTTGACCCGCTCTCTGGCGGTATTGTTCAATTGGGGACGTACCATGACACTGTTTTCCCGGAAATAGACCTCCCCATCCACCAGGGCATAGGAGAAATTCTTCACATCCGGGTCGGCGGGGATAGTGTCCCGGATTTCCTCGCCTTCTCCCAGATCGGGCAGTTCCACCTCCTGATAAGTGCCATGGATGTGCCGCACCGCCTCATGGAGCTGGTCTGCAAGGGAAATATCCTCCAACGGCTCCACGGTATAATCCATGCCGTGCGCAGTGCTTTCGGAACTGTTTCTGCCCATGACCATTTCCGGGTGGTCCAGGAAATAGCTGTTGATGGCGTACCCATCTTCCGTTTGCCCCAGATGTACCCAATCCGGTTCTATATCTATTGCCCGGTCACGTTTTTGTAGGAACAGAATATCCGACACCACCTCTGTACCGGCGTTGGCCTTAAAGGCTGTATTGGGAAGCCGGATAGCACCCAAAAGGTCAGCCCTCTGGGCAAGGTGTTTGCGGACACTGGGGTTCTGGGAATCCATTGTATAGCGGCTGGTAACGAACGCAACTACGCCTCCGGGCCGCACCTGATCCAGTGCTTTGGCAAGAAAATAGTTGTGAATGTTGAAACCCAGCTTGTTATAGGCAGGGTCATTTACTTTGTACTGGCCAAAAGGCACATTGCCTACCGCAAGGTCAAAGAAGTCTCTGCGGTCTGTGGTTTCAAATCCAGCGATGGTGATATTGGCATTGGGATAAAGCTGCTTGGCGATCCGTCCGGTGATGGAATCCAGTTCCACGCCATAGAGACGGCTGCCTCGCATATTTTCCGGGAGCATTCCAAAGAAATTGCCAATACCCATAGACGGCTCCAGGATGTTGCCGGTCTGGAAGCCCATATTTTCTACAGCTTCGTAGATAGCACGGATAACCGTGGGACTGGTGTAGTGGGCATTCAGCGTGGATGCGCGGGCGGCGGTGTATTCTTCCGGGGTCAGGGCAGCTTTCAGTTCCTGATATTCGGATGCCCAGCTGGGCTTGCTTGCGTCAAAAGCATCCGGCAGGCCGCCCCAGCCCACATAGCGGGAGAGAACTTGCTGCTGTTCTGGGCTGGCCTGCAATCCCTCAGCTTCCAAGTGCTTTAGCAGCTGGATGGCATTGAGATTTGCCTGGAATTTTGCCTTTGCGCCACCAGCTCCCAGGTCATCATCTGTGATACGGAAGTTCTGGGCATTCCGATGGCTTGCTGCCTTGAAGTCGGCATAGGATGCTTTTTCTGCTGCGGAAGTGCTGGGGAACTCCTGCCATTGACCGTCAATGAGGATGGATACCGCAGGGCTGTGTGCGGGAGGCCCGTCAATCTCGGCCTGAGAAATGACATCATCTGGGTTGGGGGTAAACTCACCCATTTCCGAAAGTGCTGCCTGTCCCTCATGTTCCAGAATCAGCTTTTCTTCCTCGCTCATGGCGGGAGGTTCAGGCTCGGCGGGTTCCGCAGCGGGCGGGGCATGCTCCGGTTCCGGGATGTGAAGCGTCTGGATTACTATGTCATAGGGCAAGTGCGTTTTATCGGCAGGATAGAACACAGCGGGTTTTGCGGCAGGCTGCTCTTGTTCCGATACTTCTGCAGCAAACAGGTGGGCGTTGCGCTCGTCCCGGCGCAGCAGCGCGGGAAGCCGTTCCTTGCTTTCCACGCGAAAGATGGGATATGCCTGCGAAGGATCACGAAGATGTACGTCAAACAGTCCGACTTCGGTGATCTCAAAGGGCTTGTTGTCCAGATAGACGGTATCGCCCACCGAATAGGAGAGATTCCCTTTCTGCGTTGAGGGCGCAGGTTCAACTACTTCAGGTGCCTTCTCCATCGCTTCCTCACGATTATGCCAGCGGTATTGCTCTACATCTTCATCTGACACATGAACGAGGTCACTGAAATCAAGGATTTCCAACTCGTTGGCAATCAGGTCTTGCAGGGAACTGTACTGCCGGGTCTCCAAATGCGTACCGTTCAGGCCCCGCTCCAACCGGAAATTCACAAGATCGATATTCACCTGTATGGGAATTTCATCGTCGGTGATGGTCGTGTAGGCAATGCCGATTTTCGCTGGGTCGCTGAAATCTGGTTCAGAACCGTATTCACTCTGGCAGAAGTCAGAGATCAGCCCCTTTGCCCGTTCCATAAGTACCTGCTCTTGCAGCTTCAGCCGGTATTCTTCCGCCTGCCATTCGCTTGTAAATTCCTCTGCAACACCGTCAGCGTCAACATAGTAACCGTCGGCCTCATCGTCCCATATGGCATACCGGGTATAGAAGCCTTGGTCAAGACTTACCACATGGAAGCGGTCTGCGGGGGCGATGTCGCTTTCCGTAGATGCTGCCGGTTTTTCGACCCAATCACGTCCCGCTGCCTCCGCGTGTGCCCGTTCATCCGGGTAATTGCCATAGACGCGCAGATACCTCCGTGTCTGCTGGTTGTAGATAGCCGCACCGTCATATTGAAAGCCGTCACCCTCCATTGTACCGTCCACATAGCCCTGCGCAGCTTTTTCTGCTTCGGCCAATGTCTGGTAGTCCAGCTTATCATCAAACCCATTTTCAAAATGATGGTACGCAACAACCAGATACGGCGGTGCCATCCGCTCGGCATAATCATCGATAGTCTCTTTGGTCAGCCATTCAGGCTTTTCAGGGAGCGTATCGTACAGTTCCCGCATTTTGGCGATCTGCGCACGAACACTGCCTGTCCACAAATGCTTTTCCGAACGGTTGCCTGCGCCAAGGAAATACTCACAGTCAGAACGAAGTCGGTCCAGAAGCCGATACTCCTGATTATGCTCCAGTACAGTCTTTTCCTGCTGTGTGAAGAATTTGTCCTCGCGGATAAGCTGTGCAATGCGGCGCTGAACTTTGGGCCAGGGCAGCACAACTTCATCATCAACGCCGGTAACAACGACACGCAAGGGACGGCTGAGGTCTGTACCGTATTCCTTTGCCAGCCATGCGGCAGTGTCCCGCTCCCGACCATGGTCTCCCATGTACGATGCCACAGCCTGCTTGCTTTCAGAATTCCCGTTCCATTTCTGCAAGGCGGCGTCAATGTCAGCCTGCGTAATTTCTCTTATTGGGGGAATGTCGGTAGGCACTACTGGTGGATGCTCTTGAGATGGCTCATCAATATGCCGTGTTGGCTGTGGCGCAATCTGAAGAATATCTATGTCATCCTTGCCAGGTTGACGATCTGCCAAAACCACTGTTTTGTTCTTCTCGCCAAGCCTGTCCAGATATTCTTCCACAACTTCGTTGGGCAGATAGCACACGGAAACTCGCTTCGGTTCTCCAAGGTGTTCCCGTTGAACAACCTCCAACCCAAGAAGTGTTGCGGCAAATTGCGTATCTGCCTGGAATGATAAATAGCCACCGTTCAGCTTTATCAGAACGATGGCATCAGGATATTGACTTTTTACTTCCGTGTACCAGTCATAGAACAGACTGACTGTCGGGAGTGTGGCCGCAAGATTACTTTCCTTGACGGCATTATAGCTGTTGTAGGCGATGGTTCGCGCTGTAGCCTGTGCCAGCTTTTCGTCATAAAGCACCTGTTCATCTGGTGTAAAATAGCGGTTCAGGCGGATCAGTTCAGAGATGCGGGAAGCGACCTTATTCCAATTCATCTGAATATCCGTACAATCGCTCTTTTTCAGTACGATGCCTTTGCTGCCATGTTCTTCAAAGCTGCCGCTTTCCCCGGATACAGCATGGGAGCGTCCACCAGTACCGTATTCCTCTTTCAGAAAATCAGCTTTCTCTTTGAGAGAATGCTGGTTTTGAAAAAACGCATAGATACGGTTCTTCCCACCCTCAAAGCTGCTCCCATTTGCAAGAGAATCTGCAATTTCATCCTCCGTAATGAATTTCCCGGTTTCCGGGAGTGCTGCCATGTTGGAATGGTATTCTTTGCGTGGCAGGGACAATTCTTCCAGCCGGGTGAGAAGTGCCTGTGGCCGATGGTAGTGGAAGCGCAGCAGTTCCCGGTTTTCACGGTAGGCGTCAACAAATGCCCAGGATTCCGTCAGAAGTATTTCTCGAAATGCTGGATTTGCCAGTTCATCCGTCAAGCATTCTGTTTCCTCCGGGTAATTGGTGCTGCGAATATTACTTAGACAGGACAGATGCCCCAGCGATTTTGCTTCATCCGAAAGATCGTGATAAAGGCCCCAAACTTCGGCAGCAATACGCTGGCGCTCATTCCGTGGTGCTTCCGCAACCTCTAAATTGGTGGCAAATGTGCCGCTATCCAGCAGTTCTTCCGTGCGCCCTGCTGCATCTGCCCAGCTGATAACTTGGGCAGAGGGAAGATAGCGCGCAGTGTCGCCGCTTGCGATGTAGATGCCGTCCTCGCTATACCATGCGGAAATCTTGCCATTTTCCGTGATCAGGCCGTTTCCGCCGTGGTAGAGCGCTTTCAGGAATGCCGCACGATTTTCCAAAGGTTTTTGTTTGGAGAACTCGGCAACAATTTTCATTCGTGCGTCATCTTCGTTGCCGCCCGTGCGCAGGATATGGTCAATGTCAGCCTGAGAAATGAACATAGGGCAATACCGCACAGAAAAAGGTGCCAAAAACCGCCGAGTGTGATAAAATAAACTTATGGATAAACAGATGACAATTACCGCATTCAGCGATGAACTGGCGCAGGTGCGGACGAAGAAAAAAGAATTTCTCAG
>UQYK01000028.1 GCA_900545285.1 uncultured Ruminococcus sp. | reverse complement strand
GAACGCAACAGAAATGAAAGGAATGATTTATTATGTCAGACGTTTTACAGATGAGTTTTTCTCAGATGGATGCTCTTTCACAGGCATTTAATACTGCTTCTAATAATTTAGATTCTCTGAATGGGGATATTACTAAATTTTTGAGTGATATCTCCGGAAAAATTAACGATTGGGTGACAAATTCTACAACTATGAAAGGCAATGCAGAGGATATCCAGTCGACTTTGACAAAAGTAAAAGACAGCACTATGGGCAGTTGGAAGGGACAGCAGGCGGATAAATTTCAGGGGCAAACCTATCCTGTAATTGAATCTGCAATGAATGATTTTATAAAGGCACTGGAAGATTTCTCTAATACATTGAAAACAAAATGCACAGAATTGGAGAATGCTTTAACTCCAATTAATACAAATATCAAAAAAGAGGCTACTGATTGCCAGGAACAATCTGGATGGGTTAGCAGATATGCACAAGAGCATCAGAATGCTGAGAACATTGGTTAAGTCTTTTTTATTGGCTATCGCTTAAAACAAAAATCCAAAAGCTCTATTTCAAGAATTTTGCATCCGGTGGGATTGCACAAACAGGTTAAGGCAGCGTCGCATGAAACTGTGCTGCATGCAGTTTCATGGAGTTGCCGGAAGGAAAAGGATGAGGATAGATGGACGAAAATGTAATTCAGCTGAGTTATTCGGAATTAGAACGTCTTTCTGCAAGTCTGAAAGGATCCGCAATGGATTTGGATATGCTGCGCAGTCAAATCGCAGTAATCAGTGATGAAATGTGCATGCAGATCAATAAATTGGAAAGTGATCTGAATCAAGCACAATATCAGATGGAAGAAATCATGACTGGCGTCACAGCAAAGATCAACGAAACTGCGGGAACCTCCTGGAAAGGGGAGACGGCAAATTATTTTCAAACGGTAGAAGTGGAAAATATTCATACACGCTATCAGGAAATGGAAAATATTTTGCAGGAAGTCCAGCAGCGTACACGCAGTTATCTGACAGAACTGGAGGAAAGACTTTCTTATTACCTTTCAAAAGTTGCCGCAGAACAGGACAATTGTACCTCTCTTTCGGATACCGTTGAAACCTATTCTGCACAGCATAAAATGATTGACGAAGTTGAGCTTTGACTTGCCTGCATGGCAGGCACAGAAAAGAAAGAAGGTGGATTGCAATGACTGACATACTGCAAATGAGCTATTCTGAAATGGAAAGCTTGGCAGCAGCCTTTGAAAGCGCTTCAAACCATCTGAAACAGATGGGAAAAGCAGCAACTGTTCTAATGATTCAAGTGGGACAGATGACAAATCAAGATTGGGTAAAGGCAACCAATGAAGCAATTCAGAAAACAGAAGATACGGCGCGCCCCCTCAATCAGATTATGGAATCGGTGGAAGGTGTCTGGCAAGGCGAACGCTATCAGGATTTTTCCTGCAATATTTACCCTTCTATTGAAAAATCATTGAATGATGTTTCACAGGAATTTACAGCATTTCTGGAAACGCTAAGAGCATTGAATGATACGGCGCTTCTTGAAATGGGGCGCATTTTGAGAATAATTTTAACCCAATCCATAGAGTGCAATAAAACTGCTGTATGGATACAGAATTATACAGTTCAGCACATGTGTGCAGAAAAAGGAATCGATTCTGATAAAATGAACGATGTTTTGGGGATGAGTGCAGACCAAAAGCGGAGATGGATTCATGCCAATACTTCTTATCCGGGCAGTGTGATTCAAAACGTTGGGGACGATGTTACAAAGCGTAATCAGAGTTTCATGAGTTTTGATGAGGCGGATGCGTATATGGAAAAGAATGATCGCATGGTAAATGGAAAAACAAGCATCTATGATTTGCATACAACCAAAAATGCAGATGGATCAGGCGAAATCAGTTTTATTTGTGCAAACAGTACAAGACGCAGTACCGAGATTACAGTTTATGATGAAAATGGTAATGTTGTTCGGCAAGAATATATGGATGGTTATTATGACCCTAAGAATATAGAAGAAGTCTTTTTGTCTGCAAACGATGTTGTTATGGATGCAACAATTGATATTGCGACTGGTCGTCTTGGCAAATATAACGAATTTAGTTTCAATTCGAAACAATTATATTCTGTGCATGTTCCCAAAGGCGGATATGTACGAATTACGGAAGATGCCTCTATGATGGATACAAATTATGCCCAGGAAAAAATTGACGACCTTAAAGATGAATTTTTTAAAGATCATCTCAAGATTGGAGCAAGTGTTTCGGATATGGCAAAGGATGTTGTGAAAAAAGGAATAAAAACTATAATGGGTCCTAGCGGGACTGCACTGACCGGGATTGAAACCATTATGGACGCAAACCATGCATTTGATGTCAGTCAAACCAAAAAAGAAGCCGAAAATTCAAATGGCGATGGTGCGCTTTACTTTTATGTAGGATAGCGCCTAAGCATAAATGCGCGAAAACTATGAGAATGGGATTCGCAAAAAATTACAGAAAGGGGAAGAAGTATGGCAGACATACTGCAAATGACATATTCCGAAATGGAAAATCTGGCAGCAGCATTTGATAAAGCCTCCACGGATTTAGCACAGCTGCAAACAAATGCAACGCAGCTGACCACTGCGATGCAAAACATGATCGATCAGGACTGGAACAGTCAGATTACGACACATGTTCAGATGGCTGAGCAAACCCAGAGTCCATTAGATGGAATTATGTCTTCTGTTAGCGGTTCCTGGCAAGGTGACCGTTACAATGATTTTTCGGGGAATACATACCCATCTATTCAAAAATCACTGCAAGGAATTCAGCAGGGGCTGACGGAGTTTCGCTCCTCCATGCAGGGATTGTCGCAGACACTTAGCGCTGAGATTGAACCGATTATTTCCCAAATCGGAAAAGAGGAGGAAAACTGTTCTAATCTGGCAGAATGGATTCGTCAATACGTATCTGAACATCAGGGGATAGAAGGTATAAATGGATCCAGCATAAGCGGCAATGCGGCCGATGGTATTCGTGTTCACGATACTAGACCGGATGTTATTGCGGCTGGTGTCGGTGGAGATTCAGGCGAAGATGTTATAAACTTTACCGATTGGTTTCAAAAGCATACGGGCACTGCGACATCGGGGCATTTTGAAGGCGGAGATTCCGGAGAATTTGAAACACCGTTTGGCGGAAAGGTGACCTGGGATACATTAAAGTATAATGCCGGAGCAGATGCAAGTGCTGGCATGTGGACAGAAAAAGACGGCGTTCGCATTTTCAATCCAAATTTTGCAGCAACTGCAACTGCCGGCTTTACCGCGTTTGCCGGAACCATTGCCGGAAATTATTTCGGGGATAAAAACTTTGGCGCATATTATGATGCCGGAGTCGAGGTCGGAAAAGTGGAAGGTACAGTTGGCGCAACCGGACATGTTTGGGATAATGAAGGAAACTTCGATCCTAAGATTAAAGTTGAGGCAAAGGGCGAAGTGGATTTAGCCAATATTCACGGAGAAACCGGCTTTGAAATTTTGGGTGTTAAGGTTGGCGTAAAGGGCAAAGGCTATATTGGAGCCGGTGTTGGTGCGCATGCAGAAATCAGCAAGGATTCAATTGAAATTGGTGCCGGTGTCGGATTGGGCATTGGCGGCGATGTCGGTTTGTCCATCGATATGAGTGATGCGGACTTTGGCGGTATTGTAGAAAGTGCTCAGTCCGCCTGGGACTATACCACGAAAAAAGTGGATGAAATCGGACAAGATGTCAACAATTTTGCGAATGAAGTAGGCGGAAAGCTGAATGACTTTGCAAATGATATCGGTGGAAAAATCAACAACGCATTCCACTGGTAAGAAAACCAGAATGATTTACTGAGGAGGAAAAACTTATGTTACAAGGAATTTTACCGATTGGTACAGTTGTATTATTGAAGAATGCTACCAAGCGTTTGATGATCATCGGCGTTTGCCAGAAAAACCGGGAGGGCGTTATCTGGGATTATTCCGCAGTAATTTATCCGGAAGGATATATGTCTGCTGACAAAACCATTATGTTTAATAATGAAGATATCGATAAAATTTATGCAATGGGCTATCAGGATGCAGAGCAATTTAACTTTAAGGCAGAAATTGATGCTGCAATGGAAAAGTATCGCAGCGAAAGTGCTGCACAGTAAGCGTACAGCAACTGATAAAACGATGAAAAAGCGTCTGACTTACACCAGGCGCTTTTCCAATACACTTTTCAAACAAACTCCCAACAGCCATCCCCAAAATGAGCATGTTCATGACGCAGCAGCCATTCTTTTTTATCCAAACCTCCGGCATAGCCGGTCAGTTTCCCATTGGCACCAACCACACGATGGCAGGGAATGAGAATGGAAATCGGGTTGTGCCCAACGGCACCGCCTACTGCCTGCGCAGACATTTTCCCGGATTGGGAGAAGATCGCTTTTGCAATAGCACCGTAGGTTGTCACACGGCCATAAGGGATTTGAAGGAGCATACGCCAGACTGCATGCTGAAATGGACTTCCTTCCGGGCACAGCGGCAGATCCTGGACAGATGGATTTTTGCCAGCAAAATAGGCATTGAGCCATGCCTTTGTCTGGCGTAAAAGCGGCGTTTCTGTGTTCCTTTCAAAAGGCTCTTTGATAGAAGAAAGAAAATATTTTTGCCCTGTAATCCACAATCCGAAAATTGTTTCATCTCGTTCCGCCAAAAAAAGAGAACCCAGGGGAGAATTATAAGAAGTCATATAGATCATAGCGTGCTCCTTTCTGCGATAGATCAGCATTTTCCTCTACTATTCTAACATGAAGGGCAGGTCATGACAAGAGAAAAATTAGAAAAATAAATATTCCGAAAATTCTTGACAAAATTTAAAAAATATTTTATAATAAATATGGTGCTATGTTTGCGGAAACATATGTTACAAGAAAAGCCATTTTGTATTGCAGCATGCAGCTGCGTTTTACCACTAGAATCGTCCGGTATTTCCGGGCGATTCCTTTTATAAGAAAAGGAGTCGTTTCATGGGACTAAAAATCTTTATTGCCGTGTGCGCTGTAGCTTGCGTGATACTGCTGGTCATTATCTGGAAAAAGCTGTCTGAAATTATGTCACATCCGCAAAATTCTAATACATCTGAAATGAAAAAGCAGCTGGAAATGATGCAGCAAAACTTAGACCACCAAAATCAAATGCTAATGGATCAGTCTGCCCGGCAAAGCGAACTTTCTGTGCGGCAGATTTCAGTTGTTGGAAATCATCTGCGAGAGACACAGGCACAGCAACAGGCACGGATGCAGGAAATCCTGGCTGCAATGCAGGAGGATATGTATCGGCTGCGGCAGGAAAACCAGAAGAGCCTGATGCAACTTCACGCTATTGTTACCGAAAAGTTTCAGACGCTTTTGGATCAGAAAATGAATCAGGCCTTTGAAACAATGGTGCATAATATGACAGCCCTGGGAAAACGGCTGGAAGAAGGTCAGAGCAGACAGCAGACCGGTATGGAAGAAAGGCTGCAAAATCTGGAACATGCGTTTGGAGAGATCCGAAAGGATATCCTGTCAGCGCTGGAAAAAATCAGAGACACCAATGAAGCCGGAATGCAGCATCTGCGTCAGGAAAATCAAGAGAGCCTGGATCGCATCAATGCGGCAGTCAATGAAAAGCTGCAAAAAACGCTGGACGATAAAATCGCCAAATCCTTTGCCACTGTGAATGCGCGTCTGATGGAGGTGTATCAGGGCCTGGGTGAGATGAAAGCGGTTGCGTCCGGTGTTTCCGATTTGAAGAAAGTGCTTTCAAATGTGAAGACAAGAGGCATTCTGGGCGAAATCCAACTGTCTGCTATTCTGGCAGAAATATTGGCACCGGAACAATACGGCGAACAGATCCCGGTAAAACCAGGCGGCTCCGAACGTGTGGACTTTGCCGTAAAGCTTCCCGGCTCAAAAGAGGGAACATCTGTGTATCTGCCGATTGATTCCAAATTCCCTGGAGATACGTACGCTGGCCTTCTGGCGGCATATGACAGCGGTGATCCGGAACAGCTCAAAGAAAAGAGAAATCTTCTGGAAGCGGAAATCAAGCGCTGTGCCAAAAGCATCCAGAGCAAATATATCGTACCGCCTCACACAACAGACTTTGCAATTATGTTCCTTCCTTTTGAAGGATTGTATGCTGAGGTTGTAAATATGGGACTGGTAGAAACGCTGCAAAAAAATTATAAGGTGAACATTGCCGGGCCGTCCACTATGGCAGCTATGCTCAATAGCCTTCAGATGGGCTTCCGGACGCTGGCGATTCAGAAAAAAAGCGGTGAAGTCTGGAAGGTTCTGGAGGCCGCAAAGAAAGAATTTGGCACGTTTGAAACAGTGTTACTGTCCACACGAAACCGGTTGCGGCAGGCTGATGAAGAACTGGAAAAACTGATCGGAACCCGTACCAGAGCCATTAACCGAAAGCTGCAAACCGTATCTACGCTGGATGCAGACATGGATTCTGCGGAAATTCTGGAATTGGAAGAAGCACGGAAAAATTGAGAGAACGCGCAGAAAATTTACAGAAAATTTCACTTGACAAATGACGCGTCTTATGATATAATAGTAAAGCCGCATGTGTCCAGGCTATTTTCAAACACGAAATGTGTACCTGACACAGCGAGTTTTTGTAAAAGGCAGGTGCCAAGAATTATGTACGCAGTAATTGAAACCGGCGGAAAGCAGTATCAGGTAAAGGCAAATGACACGCTCTTTATCGAAAAGCTGAACGTAGAAGCAGAGGACAGCGTTGTTTTTGACAAGGTTGTTGCAGTTGGCGGTGAGGACGGTCTGAAGATCGGTACACCTTATGTTGACGGTGCTTCTGTACGTGCCAAGGTCATCAAGAATGGCAAGGCAAAGAAAATTACGGTTATGACCTACAAGCCGAAGAAGGGCGAAAAGAAGAAGCAGGGTCACAGACAGCCGTATACTCAGGTGCAGATCGAAGCCATTGAGGCATAAATGATTTCCGCACGCTTTTTTCATGCAGGAAAGCAATATACCGGCTGCACGATTACCGGACATGCTGATTATTCCGAAGAAGGAACGGACGTGATATGCGCTTATGTTTCTGCAACTGTGCAGACAGTGGCCAACCTTATGACGGAAATCTTTCATCTTCCCATTTTGGCGGAGGAGCAGGAAGAACCGGCTAGGGTTTCTCTTCAACTTTCGGGAAAGGATCCGTCCGGAAATGCACAGCGGCTTTTTGCCGGACTGGAATTGCAGCTAGGAGAACTGTCCAGAGTTTTTCCTGCGAATATTCAATTGATACACGTGGAGGTGTAATTATAATGCTGAAGATTAATGTACAGTTTTTTGCACATAAGAAGGGTTCTGGTTCTACCAAGAACGGCCGTGATTCTGAGTCGAAGCGTCTGGGCGTAAAACGCGCAGATGGTCAGCTCGTAAAGGCTGGAAACATTCTGGTTCGTCAGAGAGGTACACACATTCATCCGGGTGCAGGCGTTGGCATCGGTTCTGATGACACCCTGTTTGCAACAGTGGATGGTACTGTAAAGTTTGAGCGCGTTGGACGTGACCGCAAGAAGGTCAGCGTATACGCTGCACAGTAACGAGACGGTTATTTACCGGATTACGTGAAGAACGACTGGAAATCCCGAGCAGCGCATGTATGCTTGGGATTTTCTTTATTCCTTCACGTTGTTGCAAAAAATACAGGATGAAAATGTATTTTTTGCAACAACGTGAAGGGGATATGCTGTGCTGTTTCAGCAAGGCATATGTGTAGAATTCCAGAATAACACGCGAGATGAGAGGAGATGTAAGAGATGTTTGTCGATCAGGCACGAATTTCTATTAAAGCAGGCGACGGCGGCGACGGCGCAGTTTCTTTTCACCGGGAAAAATATGTGGCAGCCGGCGGCCCGGATGGTGGTGACGGCGGAAAAGGCGGCGATATCGTTTTCCAGGTGGACGATAATTTCTCGACACTGATTGATTTCCGCTATAAGCGGAAATATGCGGCGCAGCGCGGTGAAAACGGCAGCGCCAGAAATTGTACAGGAAAAAGCGCACCGGATTTGATCATCCGTGTGCCCCGCGGAACTGTAGTAAGAGAGACGAAAACCGGCCGGATTATGGCAGATCTCTCTACAGATGAACCGCAGATTCTCGCCAAAGGCGGTCGGGGTGGAAAGGGCAATATTCATTTTGCCACCTCCACCCGGCAGATTCCTCGTTTTGCAAAGCCTGGCTTTCCGGGGGAATCCTTTGACGTAACACTGGAATTGAAGCTGCTGGCAGATGTGGGACTGGTTGGCTTTCCAAATGTGGGAAAGTCTACTCTGATTTCTGTTGTCAGTGCTGCAAAGCCGAAGATTGCCAACTATCATTTTACCACACTGACACCAGTTTTGGGAATGGTGCGTGTGGCAGAAGAACAGTCTTTTGTCATGGCGGACATTCCCGGTTTGATCGAGGGTGCCAGCGATGGCGTTGGTCTGGGACACGATTTTCTGCGCCATGTAGAGCGCTGCCGCTTGATCCTTCATGTGGTAGACGTTTCCGGCAGCGAGGGACGGGATCCCATTGAGGATTACAACACCATTCAGGGAGAATTGGAACGCTTCCGGGAAGATCTGGCAGAGCGTCCCCAGATCGTGGTGGCCAACAAGTGCGATATGGCAGAGCCGGAACAGATTGCCCGGTTCCGGCAGTATATCGAGGAAAAAGGCCTGCCGTTTTACGAGATTTCTGCTGCAACCACCCAGGGAACAGCAGAACTGGTACAGGCAACCGCAGCGCTGCTGCAAACCCTTCCGCCGATTCTCCAGTATGAAGCAGAAGCGCCTTCTCCGGAGGAACTGGCAGAAAATGCACACGGCAGCTTTGAAATCGAAGTGGAAGACGGCGTATACTATGTCAATGCGCAGTGGCTGGAGCCGATTTTGCGGACAGTCAACATGGAAGACTATTCCTCTTTGCAGTATTTCCAGCGTGTGCTTCGCAGCAGCGGCATTATTGATGCACTGGAAGAAAAGGGCATCCAGGAGGGTGACTCTGTGGATATCCTGGGATTTGAATTTGATTTCGTGCCGTAATGAGGTGAGAATATGAAACCATTGACGCAGGCAGAGGCGCGCCTCTACAGTCCACTGGCACTGGCGTTTCTGGGCGACAGCGTCTATGAAGTAATGGCGCGGGAATATTTGCTGCGAAAGGCCAACCAGCCTGCGGCAAAGCTGCATGAACAAAAGGTGCAGCTGGTTTGTGCGCCGTTTCAGGCAGCAGCGGCCGAGCGACTTTTGCCGCATCTGACAGAGGAAGAAACCGGTGTCTATAAACGGGGCAGAAATGCGAACAATACCGTTCCGCGCCATACGGCAGCCCAGGACTATCATAAGGCTACCGGACTGGAAAGTCTGTTTGGTTATCTGTACCTGATGGGAGCGCAGGAACGATTGGAAGAATTGTTTCAAATTGCCATAAACGCAGAGGAAATGTCTGCGGAAAAATAAGGAGTGTTTTAAAAAATGTCGGGACATTCAAAATGGAATAACATCAAGCGGAAAAAGGAAGCAACAGATGCGATCAAGGGTAAAATTTTTACCAAGATCGGCAGAGAAATTACAGTTTGCGTAAAAGAAGGCGGTCCGGATCCGAACAGCAATGCCAAACTTCGGGATTTGATTGCCAAGGCAAAATCCAACAATGTGCCAAATGATAATATTGACCGCGTGATTAAAAAGGCGGCTGGTGAAGGCGACAAGAACAACTACGAGTCCATCGTTTATGAGGGATATGGCCCCAGCGGTGTAGCTGTCATTGTAGAATGCCTGACAGACAACAAAAACCGGACTGCCGGAAATGTGCGTCATTACTTCGATAAGTTCGGCGGCAATCTGGGTACTTCTGGTTGCGTCTCCTTTATGTTCAGCGAAAAAGGTATGCTGGTTCTGGAAAATACCGGACTGGATGAAGATAAGGTTATGGAAGACTGCTTCGATCTGGATGCCGACGATTTCTCCATGGATGATGATGAAGTAATTGAAGTTTGCTGTGCGCCGGCAGCACTGCGCGGCCTGCGGGAAGGCCTGACAGAAAAGGGCTATCACGTACTGTCCGCTGAAGTTATGCAGATTCCGTCTACTTATACCAGCCTGGACGATGAAGAAGCCATCAAAAAGATGAATCTGCTGCTGGAAAATCTGGAAGAAGACGATGACGTGCAGAATGTTTATCATAACTGGAGTATGCCGGACGAAGACTAAGCGCATATTCCGGGAAAGAGGCGTGCAAAAATTTTGCACGGACAAATCTGAAATCGTATGCGATTGTGCATGCGGTATTAAGAAAGCGTATATTTCTGTAAAGTAAAGCAACTGTAGGGAACTATATGCTGAAAATTGGCGTATCCGGTTTCGCCTCGGGCGGTACCGGATACGTTTTTTTACGAAAAGCAAGAGAGAAAAAAGAGAAACTGCTGTTCATGGTATAACAGGCGCAGGGGTGGAAATGCAAAAATCGGCATGCAGACAGTACCAGTGGGAACAGCAAAGATGGAAAGGAAAAAGAATGCGATTTGAAGAATTGAACTTATCCGCACCGTTGCTGGAAGCTGTGGCACAGCTGGACTTTACAGAGATGACAGAAATACAGGCGCAGACAATTCCGCTGCTGTTGGAAGGAAAGGACGTTATCGGGAAATCAAATACCGGTACTGGCAAAACCGCCGCTTTTAGTATTCCGATTCTGGAACAGATGGAGCACATGGAGCCGGAAGAACGGCGCAATGTGTGTGCCCTCATCCTTTGCCCTACCCGTGAACTGGCAATGCAGGCCTGCGATGAAATCCGAAAGTTTTCGCGGTTTCAGAAAGATGTGCATCCCGTTGCAGTGTTTGGCGGTGCCAGCATGGAGCGGCAGATTCATCAGCTGAAAACCGGCGCGAATCTGGTAGTTGGTACACCGGGACGTGTGCTGGATCACCTGCGCCGCCGTACCCTGAAGCTGGACAATCTGAAAACAATCGTGCTGGATGAAGCAGACGAAATGCTGAATATGGGATTCCGGGAGGATATTGAAGCTGTTCTGTCCCAGATTCCGGAGGAGCGTCAGACAGTTCTGTTTTCTGCAACTATGCCGCCTGCCATCCTGGCAATTACCAAGCAGTACCAAAAGGATCCGGTTTTGGTGCAGATTCAGAGCGCCCACCGTACCGTAGATGCAATTGCGCAGTACTATGTCAGTGTTCCCATGGGACGCAAGACAGATGCGCTGCAATTGCTGCTGCTGGCAAAAAAGCCGAATTCCTCTATGATTTTCTGCAATACCAAAAAGATGGTGGATGAACTGACAGAGGCACTTTGTCTCCGCGGTTTCCCGGCAGCCGGCTTGCACGGAGACATGAAACAGCTCCAGCGCACCCAGGTAATGAATGGATTCAAAAGCGGCAGAAGTACAATTCTGATTGCAACAGATGTTGCAGCCCGTGGAATTGATGTAAAGGGTGTGGATGCAGTGTTCAACTATGATCTGCCTCAGGATCATGAATACTATATTCACCGCATTGGCAGAACCGGCCGTGCCGGAAAAACCGGAACCGCTTATAATATCCTCAGCGGTCGGAAACAAGAAATGGAGATGCGGGACATTTCCCGGTATACAAAAGCGGATATTACCGAAATTGCCGTTCCCACTTCGAAGGAACTGCGCGCCGCTGCCATTGAAGAAACGCGCGAACAGCTGCTGGAATTTGCCGCTTCTCCTGCTTCAGAGGAAGCGCTGAAGCTGGCACAGGAACTTCTGGCGCAGACAGAGTCACCGGATCAGCTGCTTGCTGCTCTGGTACAGAAGCAGCTGGATCAGGCAACCAAAAATCTGCCTACCTTTGATGTGCCCAAGCCCATTCGGAAGGGAAAGCGTGCCGGTGCCAAAACAGTACGTGTACACATCAACGCCGGCAGAAAAGACCGTATGGCTCCCAACTTTATTTTGGGCGCACTGGTTGAAGCCACCGGTATGGCCGGAAATGAATTTGGAAAAATCGATATTCATGATCAGTTTACAACCGTAGAAGTACCGGAATCTGAGCTGGATTTCGTAGTAGATGCGATGCAGCATGAGAAAATCAACGGAAAATCCGTAGCTGTGCGCCGCTATGAAGAACGGGGAGACGGCTATGGCCGCTATCACGGCGGAGAATCCGGCGGAAGAAACCGGAACAATGGCCAGCGTCGCAGCTCTCGTCATGGCTATAATCAGAATGCCCGGAGCGGCGAATACAATCGCAAGAGAAGAAAGGGCTAATCGCCTGTTGCAATATCTATGAAAAAAGCAAACATTGCACAAGAATCACATGTGCAGTGTTTGCTTTTTTCGGTTCCCTGCAAAATTTGCAGGTGAGTATGATATGATGGAGTTCGAACATATTTTCATTCCGGCATGTAGACGTGTGCAGAAAATGAAAACATGTTCATAGAACTGGAAGAGGTCTTTTGTCAGGTAAATGTCAGTACCGTCTGCCGCAGTGCAGTCACATCGAAACCATTCAGTACACCGTCACTCCAGGTGTCTGATGCCTTTGCCTGTGCGGCAGTCAGGCTCTTCTCCTGGAGCAGATGCTGCTGGAGAAGAACAACGTCTGCTATGGTCACAGAGCCGTCCTGGTTGATGTCTCCGATTTTGGTATCATTATAGGTTTGCAGAATTTTCTGGAAGTTTTCCTGCAAAACTGAGTCGTACATCTGGCAGGCGCTGCGGTCATAGTGCAGGCCGGTAACATCCCACATAACCGGGCACATCTTACGGGAGTATGCGGCTTCACAGACAGAGGAGAGGAACAGCCGGACAGAATCCGCATCCTTATTCTTCTTCGGACAGCCGTATTCACCGATAATAACCGGAACACCCTTGTCCACAAAGGCGGTTTGCAGCATGTCCATGTAGTGATTCAGCTGCTGAATATCTGCATCCGTGCCCCAGGTACTGCGCACTTTACCCCAGCTGGCATCTTCCTCCAGAATTGCAAAGTCAGAAGGCGTGTAATAGTGCACGGAAACGGCGCAGTGGTTGGCCGGATCCTGGGGCATTTGGAACAGGGGATCACAGGTGAGATCAATATCTGTGCCGTAGCCGGAGATCAACAGGTGACGCTTTGCATTATTTCCGCCGGAAGCGCGGACAATATCCACAAACTTCTGATTGATTTCATTGACAAGCGCGTAGGATTCTGCTTTTCCGTCTGTAGAACTGCTCCAGTGGTTCCACAGAGAATCCCATCCCAATTCTTCATTTTGAGATTCAAAGACCAGATAATCACCATAGTCCTGGAATGCATCGGAAAGCTGTTCCCAAATGCGTGTATATTTGGTCATACAAGTTTCTTTGTCGGTGGGAAAGTTGGCCAGCCAGCCGCCGTCATAGTGGAGATTTACAATGACGTGCAGATTGTAATCCAGCGCCCAGTCCACAACCTCCTGAACAGCGCCTAAGTATGCATCGCTGATGGTGTAGTCATCCCCCATCAGGTTCGACCAGGCCACCGGAACACGCAGTGTGCCAAATCCGGCATCTGCATAGCCCTTGATCATATCCTCGGTAATGACCGGACTGCCCCAGGCGGTTTCATATGCCTTTGGCGTGCCGTCTCCCCATTTGTCAATCCATTCTCCACAGGATTCAAATGTGTTTCCCAGGTTGATGCCCAGTCCCATTTCCCGTACATAGTCCATTGTGGAAATATCCCGCATTTTTGTAGGCGCTGCAAAAGCAGACATGCTGACAGAGGAGAACAAAATTGCGGTGCTGCAAATGGCGGCTGTCCATTTTAATTGTTTCATTGGCGTGATTTCCTTCCCGTTTCTGGGTGTGTGCAAAAAATCATTTGAGAGGATTTGTACAGATGTTTTTGTGCAGCATATCACAAAATATCAGAAACTTGCACCCTTGATTTAATTTTATTATAACATAGGAAAACAAAAAAATAAATGTCTTAGTCTGCAAATGCTTATATGATTTTGTGCAAATTGAAAGTGCAGTATTGCAATCTGCGCAGGAATATGGTATGATAATAGGAAAATATTGCAGGGGTGATTGCTTATGGAAATTCACAGTATTGGATATCATCATTCACATGGTGCTGATTTTTTAATGGAAAAGCCAAATGGAATTGGACAAGCCTGGCTGTTTTTATTGTTTCATACTAAAGCAATGGTGCGGATTGACAAAACGGAACGGATTGTACCGCCGAATTCGTTTTTGCTGTATTCCGGAGAAACACCGCAGTATTACGGTGCGTGTGAAGAAGCCTATATGGACGACTGGTTTTATTTTACCATTGAATCACGAGATCTGCGCTTGTTTCAGAAATTGGGAATCCTATGCAACGAGCCAGTTTCTCTTGCAGATGCCGGCGCGATTTCTGCCCTGATTCGCAGCATGACTTATGAATTCTACACGCCGCGTCCCTATCATGTGGATATGATGGAACTGAGCCTGAAACAGCTCTTTTTCCAGATTGGCCGCCAGCTTCAGGAGACGAAAACCATTGTGCCCCAGTCGCCGTCTGTAAAGCTGGACAATCTGATGTTACTGCATTATCGGATTACCCATCAGATTGGTAATGTGAGAACGGTAGCTTCTCTGGCAAAGGATTTTTCCATGAGTCTTTCCTCTCTCCAGCATAGCTATAAAGCGGTGTTTGGCGAAACCATTTCCAATGATATTACCAAATCCCGTCTGGAAAAGGTGCGGCTTTTGCTGACCACAACTTCTCTTCCGCTGCGGCAGGTGGCCGAACAATGCGGTTATTCCAGTGAGTTTCACCTGATGCGTCATTTTAAAGCAAATATGGCAATGACACCCACAGAATTTCGCCGAAAGAACAGATAAAAAACCGGATTGCAAGCGTATGGATAACGTTTTGCAATCCGGTTTTTTGTTGTAAAAGAAAAAATCGATCCCTCAGAATAACGCTAAGAGATCGATTGAAAGGATTATTCAAAAAAACACAGGGGAATGATCACACACGTTTCAGGAAATAGGAAACCGGATAGTAGTCTCCCCAGGTTTGCGGCAGAAGGAGACCGCCGCTCATAAGAGAAGCACCGGTATAGCGAATGCCGGATTCTGTGTCTTGATAAATCGCATCCGGATCCAGTCCGGTCAGGTGAAGGGATTTCCGGTTCATGTTCGGCTCTGTTCGGAATATCATGCCCTGTACCAGAATCTCTGTGCCGTCTTTCGCAACAAAGCTCCAGAATGCGCCGTTCTCCGTGAATGGATTGTTCAGGCGGTAGTAATTGCCGTTATGAATCAGCGAGCCATAGGTGCGGAAATTTTGGATTTGTGCAGCAGCTTCTGCCTTTTCCTCCGGAGAAAGCTTTTCCAGATCCAGTTCCAGCCCAAAACTGCCGGCCATTGCTGTGATCACTCTGGTTTCCATGGGGGTAATTCTGCCGGTCTGGTGATTGGGGACAATGGAAATGTGAGAACCAACTGCGGAAATGGGATAAATGAAGGAAGTACCGTACTGGATTTTCGTGCGCTCGTAAGCATCTGTATCATCGCTGCACCAGATCTGCGGACAATAGTACAGCATTCCGGCATCAAATCTGCCGCCGCCGCCGCTGCATCCCTCGAAGAGCACCTCCGGGAAATCTGTGGTCAGACGTTCCAGCAACGCATACAGCCCCAGAATATACCGGTGGGGCAGCTCTCCCTGCTGATCTGCCGGAAGGAGCGTCGTATACCAGTCGCAGATGCTGCGGTTCATGTCCCATTTGATGTAGGAAATATCTGCTTCTTTCAGGATGGCGCTGATTCGCTCGTAGAGGTAATCCTGGACATCACTGCGGGAAAGATCCAGCAGCAGCTGATAACGGCTGCGTGTCGGCTTTCTGCCGGGAATCTGAATCGACCATTCCGGATGGGCGCGGTAGAGATCGCTGTCTTCAGAGACCATTTCCGGCTCAAACCAGATGCCGAACTTCAAGCCCATTGCTTTGACCTGTTCTACCAGATGGCATAGACTTCCGTTCAGCTTCTTTTCATTGACAAACCAGTCTCCCAGTCCGGAGCAGTCATCATCCCGCTTGCCGAACCAGCCGTCATCCAGCACCAGCATGTCAACACCAATGGCAGCAGCTTCCTTTGCAATTTTCAGAAGCTTCTGATCGTCAAAATCGAAATAGGCGGCTTCCCAGCTGTTAATGAGAATCGGCCGTTCTGCCAGCTGATATGTTCCGCGGCAGATGTGTTCCCGGATCACCTGGTGGAAGTGATGGGACAGCTGCGCCAGGCCGCTGCTGCTGTAGGAGAGCACAGCTTCCGGTGTGGCAAAGGTGTCATTCGGCTGCAAAGTCCACTGGAACAAATCCGGGTGCAGTCCCATAACCAACCGGGTTTGCCGCAGCTGATCTACCTCAATTTGTGTCTGAAAGCTGCCACTGTAGAGCAGAAACGCGCCAATGCACGCACCGCTGTTTTCCGTGCAGTCCGGCTCGCAGAGAATCACAGAAGGATTCTGCTGGTGGCTGGATGTGCCGCGTGTGCTGGAGCTTTCCTGAATGCCGTGCATCAGCGCAGTGCGCTCTGTGAGGCGCTCCATCGCGTGGCGGCCGTGGAAGTGGATCCAGTCCCAGGAGTCGCTCTGCGGCAGATCCAGGCACAGACTGGCGGCCTTTTGCAGCACAATGGGTGTAGTGCCGTTATTTTGGAACAGAACGCTTCGGGTGATGATATCCAGTTCAGGCAGCACACCATACCGCAGCGTTACAGACAGGGAAGAGGCTGTGTCCCGGAGAGTGATCTCCAGTGTCTCTGCTTCATTGTCACTGGCATAAACGGCCGGAAGCCCCGGAATGTTGTATTTGCCCTTTCGGATGGTATAGCGCTCATACCGCAGATCCAGTGCCCGGCTGCCGTCTGCATGAACCGCAGAAGCCGCACAGATGCGGAAATCCCCCACGCCTGCGCCGGCATATTCCAGCGGCATGGTATTCAGGGAATAGGTGCGCTGATTGCCTGCTTCATAGAGATTGCCGGCAAAGCCGACATCTGGATATTCCAGAAGGTAGCCCATGTTCTGATGGACGATTTTTCCATACCAAAGATGCTTTAACACGCCATAAGAATCAGCCTGCATCTGATATTCTGAATTTGCAGTTTTCAGGCTGAAAAACCGTTCCTTTTCTGTAACTGTAATTGACATAAGATCACCGTCTTTCTAATTTAATCAATGGTAAACTGATAGTCGGTCAGATTTGCATGCAGTGTCAGTTGATCACTGCCGCAGCTTCTGGTAATGGTCAGTGTGTCCGCTTCGGTTTCTACTGCAATGGATCCGTCCAGACCGAAGGCCGGGTGGGTATTTCTCAAAGTCATGAGCTCCTTTAACCGCTGTACTACAGGGCGCTGCTGCTGCTGCGCGACTTCTTCCAGTGTGTAGTAATGCCGATTGATATCCCGTCCGTTTTTGGTCTTTTCCATAAGTGCAATATCATTGCTGCCGGCTAGCATACCTACATAATAGACCTGGGGAATGCCCGGCGCAAAGAACTGAATGGCACGTGCCAGCAGATAAGCATCGTCCCGGTCACCCAGTGCGGAATAATAGGTGGTGTTGATCTGGTAGATATCCAGGTTGTGATATGCCTCGGAGCTGTACTTTTTCTTGACATTGGCACCCTTTTGATACAGCTGTTCTTTTACCATTTCGATTTCTTCGTCCGGCAGCAGATCCTTTACGTCCACAATGCCAATGCCGTCATGGGTATCCAGTGTGGTGAATTGCTTCATGGGGCACTGTTCCAGCCATTGCTTCAGATAAATGCCGGTATGATTGTAGAGGGCGTGCAGTGTAAGAACCGGCAGTGCAAAATCATAAATCCAAAAGTCCTTGTCTGCCAGCTTCATGGGAATGGTATAATGCTCATGGATTTCCGGCAGAATTTCAGCACCTTCTGCTTTGACTTCCGCTTCGATTTCCCGGAGCAAATCCCAGATTTCCGGCTCTACGAAAAAGCAGCTGGTATCCGGCTTCTTCACGGCATAGGCGAAGGCATCCAGACGAATGACAGCCGCGCCGTGCTGACACATGCCTTTCAGCGTGTCGCGGATGAAGGCTTTTGTCTCCGGCTTGGTAACATCCAGGTCGATCTGCTCCTCGCAGAAGGTGCACCAAATTTTTTCGGTAGAACCATCTGCAAATGTGGCATCGATATAGGGGGCACGGGGCTTGCGTTTATAGATCTTGTCAATCTGTTCCTGTGTTGGCGCACCGTTTTCCCAGAAGTCGGAGTAGCGGATGAAGTAGTTCCGATAGGGGGAATCTTCTTTTCGCTGTAAAAAGTCCTGGAAATAGACAGAATGCGCGGAGATGTGATTTACCATAAAGTCGAACATCAGGTAATATTCCGCTCCGATTGCAGCCACATCATCAAATGTGCCGAATGCGGCATCCACGGTTTCATAAGTCATGGGGGCAAATCCCCGGTCTGCAGAAGAGGGGAAGAACGGCAGAATGTGCACACCGCCGACCGCGTCCTTATAGTATTGATTCAGTACCTGATGCAGGTCTTTTAAATTGTTTCCCATGCTGTCTGCATAAGTGATCAGCATAATTTTATTTTCCAACTGCATATGTTTCACCAGATTCCTTTCTAAAAAAGCTGTCTGCCAGAACATATTTTCATGGACAGACAGCTTCTTTTTTCGATTGGGCGTTTTTTTGAATGAAATTTTATCCCTTTACAGCACCATTTGCAATGCCGCCGATAATCTGCTTCTGACAGAAGATGTAGAAAATCAAAATCGGGATCAATGCCAGCAGATAAGAGGCAAATGCCAGGTTATAGTTCGTACCGAACTGTGTCTGGAAGTTGAGCTGTGCCAGGGGGAGGGTTGTGCCTTCTGAATTAGACAGGATAACCAGGGGTGTCATTACATCGTTCCAGGTTCCCAGTGCGGTCAGAACAGCAACTGTTGCATGCATAGGCTTCATCATGGGGAAGATGATAGTCCAATAGGTTTTCCAGGTGGATGCACCGTCAATATCTGCGGCTTCTTCCAATGCCATCGGTACATTTTTCAAATAGCCGCTGTAGAGCATTACGTTCATGGGCATGTAGAATACCACGTACAGGAGAATTACGCCCAGACGATTGTCCAGTCCCAGATTTGCCGTTTCTTTTACCAGAGGCATCATCAGGATTGCGAAGGGGACGAACATACCACTGACGATGTAGTAGTAAATCATGCGAAAGCCTTTTTTCCGCGCCATGCTTCTGCCAATGGCATAGCCGGTCAAGGAGTGGAGTATCAGAGAGAGCACAATGGTTGCACCGGTAATCAGAATGCTGTTGCCCAGTGTGTGCCAGAAGTCTGTGATCTCCATGGCTTCTTTAAAGTTGCTCAGGCTCCAGTGACTGGGAAAGCTCAGCGCGCCAGCCACATCGTTGGTCATTTCAGAAGGGTTTTTAAAGGCAATAATGACTGCCATATAAAGCGGAAACAAAACAGTCAGACAGCCAAGAATCAGGAGAATCATCAAAAACACATTTGTTTTTGCCGGTCTTTTTTTCGTTCTCATAGCTGTTCCTCCTTTTTGCTTGTCAGTTTCATCTGTACCACTGCAAAGATTACAATGACGATGAAGAAGATAACGGCATTTGCACTCTGGAATCCGAACTGACCGCCGGCCATACCGTTGTTATAGATCAGATAAGAGATGGACTCTGTGCTTTGTGCCGGGCCGCCCTTTGTCAGGGACATGATCTGGTCGAATACCATCAGCATATTTTTGGTGCTGAGGATCAGATTGATGGAGATGAACGGCAGCAGCATCGGGAATGTCAGCTTCCAGAACTTCTGCCATGCGTTTGCACCATCAATCATACCGGCTTCATAAATATCTGCCGGAACGGTTTGCAGTCCGGAAATATAGATAATCGTGTTCATGGCCACAGCCTGCCATACGCCGACAATCAGGACACCGATCCAGGCATGCTGTTCGCTGGCCAGAATGCTGTTTTCCAGAAAACCAATGTGCATTGCTTTTCCCACAGCCGGAATGATGTAGGTGAAAATAAAGCTGAAAATATAACCGATAATCAAGCCGCCCAGAATGTTCGGGATAAAGTATACGCCCCGCAGAAGGCTCTTGCAGCTGATTCTGCTGTTTAATCCCATGGCCAGGAGCAGGCTGATTACATTGATCAGAACCGTTCCTGCAATGGCATACTTAAAGGTGAACAAGTAAGAGTTGCGGACGCGCTCATCTCCGAAAAGGTCAATGTAGTTGCGCAGTCCTACAAAATCATAATCGCCGTAGCCGCGGTAATTGGTAAAGCTGTAAATCGCGCCGGTGATCAAAGGAATGGTGTTAAATGCGACAAAGAGAATCAGAGCCGGGAGAATCATCAGGATATATGTTTTTTCCCGGCTGGACATTGCACTTCTGCGTTTCATTTACTTTCCCTCCTTTTCGTATTTTTGTACTTTTTCAATGAGGTCACGGTTGTACCGTTTCCAATCCTTGTCGAACTTGGAAAGGAACTTGTCGGTAGCATCTGCGGAATCATCCATCAGATAAGTCTGAATCATGGCATCCACGCTCATTTCGCTGGGGTAGTGGTGATCATGGAAGTCAGACATATTGTCGGAATCAATATCTTCCTTCATGCTGTCCAGGATGGACGGCAGGATAAAGTCGCCTTCCTTGCAGGGAACAGCGCTCTGGTTGTCCAGATAAATCTGAATGGTATCGTCCTGATACATAAAGTCCAGAACCTTGTAAACCTCGTCCTTGTGCTTGGATTCCTTCATTACAGCAAAGAGCAGGTCAACGCCGGAGTTCAGCACATTGTCTTCTGCATTTTCATTTGCCGGGAAAGTAAAGGAATCAATATTGATATCCGGATTAACCGACTGAATCTGCGGGACAGCATAGCTGCCGATGGCAAACATTGCCGATTCGCCTCGTGCAAAAGCAGTGCAGGCATCGTTATAGCTGTAAGCATAGGGGTTCGGTTCTGCATAATCCAGCAGTGCCTTTTCCTTTTCAGCAACATCCCGGTAGGCTTCTGTGAATGTAGTTTCACCGGAATTCACCCGGCTGCATGTATCTGCCGGAGCCAGTCCTACGGCCAGCGAATTCCAGGGTGCTAAGCATGTCCAGGTATCTTTAAATCCAAAGTAGAACGGATAAACATCTGTTTCCGACTGGATTTTTTCCGACAGGGCAGTCAGTTCACTCCAGGTGGTGGGGATTTCCCATCCGTTTTCCGCAAACAGATCCTTGTTGTACAGAATGCCGGCGCAGTTTGCCACATAGGGCAGGGCATATACGCCGTCCTGGGGAATGAATTCCAGTTCCTTCAGGATGTCCATATATGCCGGCTTAATGTCTGATACGCCGTCAAAATCAGAGATATCCATAAACATCCCGGCATCCAGGAAGTTGGAATAGTTGATATCGCCGCCGATACCGATGATGTCAGGATAATCCTCTCTGACAAATCTTGTTTTCAACACTGTCATGGCATCATTGGGAGATTCAATTTTCAGGTAAATCTCATCCTGGGATGCATTGAACCGTTCTGCCATTTCATCAAAAGCCGCAACAGCTTCCGGTTTGTACTGCAGCATTGTCACGATTGTTCTGCCGTCTTTTGTTTTATCGCTGCTGCATCCGGTGACAGACACCGATGTCAGCATAACCACGAGCGCAGCGCCCATGGCAGCCCATTTTCGATGATTCATAAACGTGTCCTCCTTTTTTATGAAAATCATATTGCCGGAATCAATCCGAATTGGTAATATTATTATATCATCCATAATACGCCTTGTAAATACCATAAATCCGGCTGAAATATATCATTTTGCGACATAAAATGGAATAATGCAAAATGAGGTTGCATTTTGGTATATTCTATGGTATAATGAATATGTTATTTCAATCTTAGGAGAAAGGATGTAAAATATTGTAATATGCAGGACGTATTATTTTCTGTCTTTCCCAATGAGAATTTTGTGGATTTGGGGCTGTTTCAATTTGGAAAAGAGCAGTGTGCGCCGGCGCATTCCTTCGGCCCAGCTACCCGGAATCACTTTTTGTTTCACTATGTTTTGTCCGGAACCGGGATTCTTTATGCAGACAATGCAAAGGGAGAAACCATTCCTCACCATATCCGAAGCATGCAGGGTTTCATGATCTTTCCCGGACAAATCAACACGTATATTGCAGACAGCCACATGCCGTGGGAATACGTGTGGCTGGAATTCGATGGCCTTCGGGCGAAGAGTATGATGGAAATGGCAGGTTTTTCCCAGGATACACCGATTTATCATGCCCGGAAAAAAGAACTGCGGGAAGAAATGCGCAAAGAAATGCTTTACATTGTCGAACATGCGAACGAATCAACGTTTCATCTGATCGGGCACCTGTACCTGTTTCTGGACTATCTGACCCGTTCCATTGCGCCGATTCGGGTGAAAGCAAGCAGTACTCTCCGGGACTTTTATCTGCATGAAGCAATTGAGTATATTGAGCACAACTTTCAAAATGCCATTACCGTGGAGGACATTGCAGCAGTCTGCGGCCTGAACCGTACTTATTTCGGAAAAATTTTCAAGCAGACAACCGGAAAGACACCACAGAATTTTCTGCTCCAATATCGGATGACAAAGGCAACAGAGCTTCTGCTGCTGACTGAATTGTCTGTCCATGATATCAGCAATGCAGTCGGCTATGAAAATGCGCTGCATTTTTCCAGAGCATTCAAAACGGTTTACGGTGTTCCGCCCCGGGAGTGGCGCAATCAAAACCGCATGCGTGCCGAAAAAAATACAAACGATTGACACTGTATAAAATTGTGCAGAATGCTGTTTCATTAGGCGAATTTTACGAAAAAAATCACAAAAAAGACAAAAAACACAAGGGCTGCTTGACAGCAGGTATCCCTTGTGTTATACTTTTCATTAGTTAGTATAATCTAACTGCATTAGTTCAATCTAACTAAAAAGCAGAAATCGCGCAGAGTCTGCCGGATTCTGTCAAGTGGAAAGGAAAATTTGGCTATGGCATATTTAGAGATCGAAAAAGTTGTAGGAAGAGAAATCCTGGACTCCAGAGGAAATCCGACAGTAGAAGCAGAAGTAACTCTGGTAGACGGTACAGTCGGCAGAGGTACTGCTCCCAGCGGCGCATCCACCGGTGAATTCGAAGCACTGGAACTGAGAGATGGCGACAAGAGCAGATACTGCGGAAAGGGTGTCACAAAGGCTGTTGAAAACATCAATACTGTAATCAGCGAAGTGCTGGAAGGCATGGATGCTTCTGATATTTACGCAGTAGATCAGGCAATGATTGCAGCAGACGGAACTAAGGATAAGTCCAAGCTGGGCGCAAATGCAATCCTGGCAGTTTCCATTGCATGCGCAAGAGCAGCAGCAATTTCTCTGGATATTCCGCTGTATCGTTTCCTGGGCGGCGTTTCCGGAAACCGTCTGCCGGTTCCGATGATGAACATTCTGAACGGTGGCGCACACGCAGCCAACACAGTAGACGTACAGGAATTCATGATCATGCCGGTTGGCGCTCCCAGCTTTAAGGAAGCGCTGAGATGGTGTGCAGAAGTATTCCACGCACTGGCTGCTCTGCTGAAATCCAAGGGCCTTGCAACTTCTGTTGGTGATGAAGGTGGATTTGCACCGGATCTGGCAAGCGATGAAGAAGCCATCCAGTACATTCTGGAAGCTGTAAAGGGTGCCGGATATGAGCCAGGCAAGGACTTCATGATCGCAATGGATGCAGCATCCAGTGAATGGAAGGGCAGCAAGAAGGGCGAATATGTTCTGCCGAAGGCTGGTACAAAGTTCACCTCTGCGGAACTGATTGCACATTGGAAGAAGCTGGTTGAAACTTATCCGATCATCTCTATTGAAGATGCACTGGACGAAGAGGATTGGGAAGGCTGGCAGCAGCTTACAAAGGAACTGGGCGACAAGGTACAGCTGGTTGGTGATGACCTGTTCGTAACCAATACCGAGAGACTGTCCAAGGGTATTGAACTGGGCTGCGGCAACTCTATCCTGATCAAGCTGAACCAGATCGGTTCTGTTTCTGAGACACTGGAAGCAATCAAGATGGCACACGCTGCCGACTACACTGCAATTTCTTCTCACCGTTCCGGTGAAACAGCAGATACCACAATTGCTGACCTGGCAGTTGCACTGAATACCTGCCAGATCAAGACAGGCGCTCCCAGCAGAAGCGAACGTGTTGCAAAGTACAATCAGCTGCTGAGAATCGAAGAAGAACTGGGCGACTCTGCGGTATATCCGGGCATGAAGGCATTTCATGTAAAGAGAGCGTAAGTCGAAAAGACGTAGATAGACGCCTATGAACATGAGCTCTGACATGATATAGTACCATAAACTCCATAAAAAGAAACGGTTTACCGCATGCATTTCGCGGTAAACCGTTTCTTTTCATATGTAAAGCTTTTTTTCTAAAGGGAATACTTAGAACCTGTTTTCACAAGCGTATACAAGTGTCTTTTCGGCAAATTTTGCTGCATACTGCGTGAAA
>UQYK01000027.1 GCA_900545285.1 uncultured Ruminococcus sp. | reverse complement strand
GTGCTTCAAAAATTTTTTCTCTGATTGTGTTGCACTTGACTTGACAATCTATCATCATAATATTTTCCGCCTTGATATCTTTATGAATGATATCATAACTGTGAATCAATGACAGCACATCGCACAGTTCACAAACCAGCTTTCTCACCTGGTTTTCCTGATACAACCTTTCGTTCAGCAGGTCTGCAAGTGTTACGCCGTCAATATATTCTTCCAGCACAAGCACGCGATTCTCATTTTCTGCAACCTCTAAGACTTCAGGCATATTTTTCTGTTTCAGCAGGAGCAGTCTCCGGTATACCTCCGCATTCCCGGTAAAAGTACGTTTGATGATCCGGCGGTGCAGGTTTTTATGTTCCAGCAGAATCACTTCACTCCGCGCCGTTCTCCTCAGACAGCGAATGAATTGGTACTGTTCCTTTAGTACAGCTTCTAACCATTTGTACAAAATAATCCCCCCGTTTCCTTGCCTTTTCTATTATATCATGCTATAATAAAACTGTAAAGTTTTTTCAGAAGGAGCAACACCACATGAAGCCGAAAGATACGGAAAAGCTGCTGGAATTGCTGAAAAAGTCCGGCAGCATTGATGCTTATTTACAGGAAAACAAAGATTTTCTGTTAGATTGTGAAATCAAAGAATACTTAAATACATTAAAGCAGAAAAAGGGGTATACCGTTGCACAGATTGCAAAAAGTGCCGAACTTTCGGAGCCATTTTGTCATCAGTTTTTATCTCCTAAGAATCCGCGGCTCCCGTCAAGAGAGACGCTGCTCAGCTTTTGCATTGGAATGCAGCTGAACCTGGATGAAATCCAGACCGCCTTGCGAATTGCAAAGTTTGCTCTGCTCTACCCCAAGGATGAACGGGACAGCATTCTGATTTATGGGATCGCACACCAAAAATCCGTCCCCGAAATCAACGAGCTTTTGTACGACCACCAGTTAAAATGTTTGTGCGAAAAATAAAAGGAAAGCGCTTTGCCAGGTTGTAAAGCACTTCCCTTTTGTCTTTGAGATATCGTTTTGAGCAGCTTAGGAGCGAAGAGAATATACCACGTTTGTCAGAGCACGCTTCCAATCCTCTTTTTGTTTTCCAACCACCAAAAACTGATGGGTTTTGCCGTCTCTGGTACATACCCGAATCATGTTTCCGGTTAAAATCAGCATACTGCCTTTATTGAATCCCAGAAAGATTGTCTTATTGGCTTCTCCTTCCATCAATACCTGTTCGTTTGCATTTAAAAAATGATAAGCCATTTGATTGTACCTTCAATTTCTTAATCCTCAAATAGCACTGCTACAACACTTGCTATTTCAAGCAAGCTGCAATTTTCGCCGTCCACCTCCATATACGCTATTTCAAATTCATCATCGTCCACCTTAAACTGGATGCACAAATCAACACCAGTTGACTTCACAACGCCGTTGTATTCCACAACACTGTCTCCGTCCTCAGAAGTAAAGGAACTCCAATCGGAATCCTTACATGACTCATCCAGTACCTCTCCCCATGTTTTATCCGGATAATCATAGGGACTTCCATTTTTGACCGTTGAAATATCGGATCCCAAAAGAACCACTGCGAGTATCACAACTGCAAGGATGGCAGCGAGAATAATTCCCACAATGATAAGCGGTTTCTTTTGGGATTTCTTCTGCACTGCCATATTCACAGCTGCATAATTTGCCATGTTTGATGGATACGCTTTTCCATCAATTTGACCTGCATTCTGTGCAGCATTGCTGTCATTCCTGGTGCCGCATACCGGGCAAAAGGCATCGCTTTCCTTCATTTCTTTTCCACAGTTCTTACAAAACATCCTGTTCTCCTCCTATTGCAATTTATGTTGAAATATCAGCTGTAAAGCCTTTCTATCTGCCGCAGTTCCTGCTCATTCTGGATGACATATGCCCGTATGGCAAGCAAGTAATAAATGGTACCTGCAACACCAATCACACCGCCAAAAACCAGATTATATGCTAGTGTGATAATTGGTTCAGTCAGCGGCTTGTACTTTTCAACGATTCCTGTTGGCTTGACCAGCAGTGTTTTGGTATACAACAGATCCCGCACACAGGATATCAGATTCAATACACCAATCACCAGAATAATCCAGTTGTATACGAAACCGAGAATCACCTGCACCGCCGCAATTACAATCCAAATCACTGCGTTTGTTTTTATCTTGCCGCTAAGAGTATGCAAAAGCTGGATTTGATATGTTGACATCGCAACACTTTGCGCATTGGCCGCATTAAAGTATGCCTGATTTCCCGGAATCTCTTCAATCCCGGCACCACAATCCGGGCAAAACCGCTGTCCGGGTTCCAGTTTTTTTCCGCAGTTTCTGCAAAACATATATCCCACTCCCTTTTTGCAAATCTCGTGTTCTCCGCCTTACTCTGCCTCTTCCGAAATTTCCTTATCACTGACAGAAGCGTCAGCCATTTTCCCGCGCGACATGATTTGTGCTAAATTTTCTGCATAATTGTATTTCATAAGCTTTTTGAAAATATCTTTCCATTCCTCCTTTTTTTCAAGAAAAATAGAACCTGATCTCTTCCCGCCCAATGTGAATTCCTTTGAAGAAAATGAAATGGGTTGAGAAAAACGTCTTATCCAAATGACGGATACGCCATAGATCGTACTGTCTGTTTTAAAGCGAGCCGGCACATTCTCAGGCATTTTGGTATCTGTGACAATGCCGATTGCTTCAATAGCAAAAAATGCCGCGCCCTTTTTCATGTGGTATTTTTTAGCAATTAGCACATCCCCTTCCTGAAGATTGTGATATAGTTCCAGCATTCTTTCACTGGGGCTTCCCATGCACCAGAAGTTATGATCGCAGCATTCATCCAAAAAGCACTCTGTGCCTCCAAATCTTGTTCCAACACCATAATAATTCATATTACAAAACTTCTGTATTCATCAGCATATTGCCGTCGTTATCGACAACAAATATTTTTTGAGAAGAATAAACCACTTCATCATAATCATATTCTGCATTATATTCTGTGGCCGTAAATGCATACTCAATCTTGATGGAATCCGCATCAAACTGAATGGCATTGATCGCTACAGTAAAATCGTCTCCCATGCTTGTGTAGGAATCTTTCAATTCTGTGTCATAGAGCGGCAAATCCAGTTTCCAAAGAATATTGCCTTCTAAGTCGGTTTTCATCACCGTATCCGTCATACTATCTGAAAAAAGCAAGATACCATCCGTAGTTTTACGAATATCCGTCTTTGCGCCCACTGTCACAGGAGAAATTCTGTCTTCGCCTGTCTCCATATCAATAACATACAAATTGTTATTTAAATCCAGATAGATATTGGATTCCGTATAGTCAAAGAAATCGTTATCGCTCATTGTATCAAACTGATAAATAGAAGCATTTTCGAATTCTCTGGACCAGAGCTTATTGTAGCTCAGATCATAATATTCAATTGTAAAGGTTTTCAAGGCAGAATCATACACAGTCAGAATATAATGCTGCATATACAAACTCATTTTTAATTGCCGGATTACATCTGCTGTACTCTTGTTGTCTCTGATATAGCCCCTCGACTGATAAAATTCATATCTTGTAAAATTGGCATTGCTCTGATCATCCGGTTCCCCGATTAAAAACAAGTCCGAATAATCGTGAATGCCGTCCCACGAGCCATTGATATCAAAATCCTGTCCCTGAATCGGTTCCCGAATTTTGATTCCGTTGGGGAACATGGCCTGCGACAATTCCTTTATGTAGCTGAGATTATATCTTGTATAGTTTCCGATTCCATTGTCTACAATCACCTGATTGGCTTCAAACACAGGCAGGTAGGAAGACGCACCATTGACTTCTACATTCTGGCTTCCCTTTGAAACGCCAAAGCACTTGATCTGATCGCCTTCGATAATACGATAATTTTTCGTGACATCTGAATAATTATCCGTGTGATTTCCCTTAATGCAAACTTCATTTTGCGAAAAGAAGGTATCATCATGGAATTCATCCAGTGTTGCCAATATCTCATAGGAGCTATCGTCCGCCTGGATTACCTTTGTCACCTTTCCGGTAAAAACCACCTGTGCATCATTATAAGCGTCCGGATACCGCTGTAACAGTTCGTACTGATGTAACTGGAAATAGTTATCATCGGTATACCCTATCAGCATTTTTTGCGCTTCGCTAAGATTTTCATCATTTACATGCATGGAGTTTACGCCAACAGCGCTGTCTGTCAAGCCCTCTTGCTCTGCGGCATCTGCATCCTCAGAATCTCCGGAAGCATCATGCTCCCTGTTTTCCGCAGAAGAAGGGGCAGAACTTTCAGAGCGTTTCGCCTGTTTGCCTATGCTCTTTTCACTCTGACAAGCCGTAAGCAAAAATAAACAGCACAAAATCAATCCAAAATACTTTTTCATATCATTTCGCCTCAATTCATATAAAGTCGGACTTTATTTTATTATATCACTTTTTATACTATAAGTCAAGTATTTTCCGTCTGCTTAGTAATAAAACAGAATCCAAAAGACGGAAAAAGAAATTCGTACAGTCTGTTATACCCAAAATGAAAATGCAGTATAATAGTAAAAAAGGAGTGATGTCATTGGAACAAGCGCTTGACTATATTGCCATCGGTGACCGTATCCGCAAACATCGTGAGCTTTCGAGAATGACGCAGGAGCAGCTTAGTGAATCTTGCTCCCTTTCCACCGGATATATCGGGCACTTAGAGCGGGGCACACGCTCTCCGTCTCTGGAAACACTTGCCAAAATCTCTCAAATTCTCCACGTCAGTCTGGACAACCTGGTGTTCGGAGAAGCCGAGATCAGCAATAATATGATAAAAATTCTTGCACTCACCCTGGAGGACAAAAATCCGGAAAAGGTAAAAGTGTTTCTGAAAACTGTATGTGCTCTCGCGGATAACATCGATGAAATTTAACGAAAGCATGTTTGGATAAAACACTCGACCCTAAATACCCTATGATGATTATAGCACATCATGGGACATTTTGTATGCAGCAGGCTGCTGTAACTGTATAATTTTTTTCGTGGGTTCTGATTCGTCTTTTTTCGGCATAAGCTGATCTGAGGTGATTCGATGTTCTTTCATATTTTACAGCAGATGCTCTTCTTTTTTCTCCATGTGACAGAGTCCGGCTCTTTTCGAAAGCCGCTGAACCGGGATGAAGAACAGGAATGCTTTCAGAACATGGCCGCCGGGGACACTGCGGCACGGGAAAAACTAATTCTGCACAACATGCGGCTTGTGGCACACATTACCAAAAAATACGGCATGCCCCAGCCGGAGCAGGAGGAGCTGATCTCCATTGGGACAATCGGGCTGGTAAAGGCGGTGGATTCTTTTGACTATGCCAAGGGGGCGCGGTTTGCCACCTATGCCAGCCGGTGCATTGAAAATGAAATCCTCATGAATTTCCGTTCGCAAAAGAAACACGCCGACCAGATTTATATGGGCGAGCCAATTGAAACGGACGGTGACGGAAACCAGCTGACGCTCATGGACATTATCGATGACGGAACCGATCTGCCGGAACTGGTTGATACGCTGATTCAGTCCAAACAGCTGTACGCCTATCTGAAAACGGTTCTGGAACCCCGTGAGGTGGAAATTCTGGTGCAGCGCTACGGGCTGTACGGCAGCACCCCCATGACCCAGCGTGAGGTTGCCAAAAAGCTGGGTATTTCCCGGTCGTACATTTCCCGGCTGGAAAAGCATGCCATTGAAAAACTGCGGCAGGCCTATGAAAAATCGCAATAAAAACAAAACCGTGAACTGTTCTCATAGTTCACGGTTTTTCGTAAATATAACGCAATTACGCGCCTAACAACTCTTCCCAGCTAACAGGATTTCCGGCGGAGTGCTCTGCGTAGTATCGCAGGATGTAGAACGCATCATTGATGGTAATTTCTCCGTCCTTGTCCACATCTGCGAATTTCTTCTGCGCCTCCGTCAAATTCGGTGTGCCGCCGGCGCTGATGCTGGAATATGCCAGCAACGCCTGGTATGCATCATCAATGGAGATCACGCCGTCTCCGTCCAGGTCGCCCATTTCGGTGGATGACGGTTCGGGTTCGGTGGTGGTTGTCGTTGTAGTTGTTGTTGTGGTAGAAGTCGTTGTCGTAGTTGTAGCAGTGCCTGTTGTTGTCGTTCCGGTAGTGGTTGTGGTTTCTGTTTTGGGATCTGTTGCGGTGTCCGTTGCTGTGGGTTTTGTGGTAGTTGTGGTTGTGGTGGTCGTTGTTGTCGTAGTTTCTGTAGTGGTTGTGGTCACCGGCGGTGTGTCGGGATCATCCAGCGCCACAAAGGGGATATTTTGCTCCTTTGCATATGTCTCTGCATAGGAATTTGTATAGCCGTAAATGGTGAGGTTTGTGTCATCCTGAAATGCCGTGGTTGAAATATCGGTAACGCTTCTGGGAATTACAATCTTTTCCAATGCAGTGCAACCGGAAAAAGTTCTATTTTCAATAGTTACTATACTATTTGGTATGCTGACTTCTTTCAAACTAGTACAGTCTTGAAATGCCTCATATCCAATACTAGCCACGCCATTTGGAATAGAAATTTCTATTAAACTGGTACACCCCTTAAAAGCTATAAATCCAATACTCGTCACTCCGTCTGGTATCGTGATTTTCCTTAAACTGGTGCAGTCTCCAAAAGCACCATCATCAATGCTTGTCACACTGTCTGGTATTGTGATTTTTGTCAAATTGGTACATCCTTGAAAAGCCACAAATCCAATACTCGTCAACCCGTCTGGTATTGTGATTTCTGTCAAACCAGCACAACAATAAAAAGCACCATCTCCAATACTCGTTACGCTGTCTGGTATCATAATTTTTTCCAAATTGGAACAACAATAAAAAGCGTTATCTCCAATGCTTGTCACACTGTCAGGTATTGTAATTTCTGTTAAACTGGTACAGTCAGAAAAAGCACACTCTCCAATACTCGTCACACTATCCGGTAGAGTAACATTATCAGTACACATTGTTCCATCAATTAAAATTCCATTCACAACAACTAATACATTTTCATTTTGTCTTGCTTCCAGCCATGGCGTTCTAAAAAAAGCATAGCCTCCGATAGCTGTCACACTGTCCGGTAAAATGATTTCTGCCAAACTGGTGCAACCAGAAAAAGCACTCCATCCAATTTCTGTCACGCTATCCGGTATTGTAACTTCTGTCAAATGAGTACAACTGTTAAAAGCATATTCTTCAATACTCGTCACGCTGTCCGGTATCGTGATTTTTGTCAAACTGGTACAACCATTAAAAGCAGACTTTCCAATACTTATTACACCATTCGGTATCATAATTTCTTCTAAACTAGTACAATCTCCAAAAGCTATATCTCCAATATTTGTTACACTGTTAGGTATCGTGATTTCTGTCAAACCTCTGCAATTATAAAAAGCATTATCTCCAATACTTGTTACTAATTTTCCGTCAATTTCTTCCGGTATTTCCAAATCTCCAGCAGCATCTTCTTGGCAATCCATAATTGTAACTGTATTATCTTCATACACACCATATGTCAACTGCGTGGTTCCTGTGCCAACACGAACTGTTGTTGTTCCAGTACTGATAGGAACACTTTCTTCACTAGTATTTTCTTCCGCATTAACCGTCAACACTGTCCCCACAGATTCCAGCACACCCTGCAATCCAGTCACGCCAACGCTCCCCACGCAAAGCACCCCTGCTGTCGCCGCGGCGACCGCTTTTTTCCATAACTTCATTGTTACATCCTCCATTTCTTTTTTGCAATAAATTACAGCATTAGTATACCATTTTCATACAAAAAAGTCAAGTCTTTCGTTTTTTCATAAAAAAGCCGGCATCTGCGCAGCCTTCACGCAGAAACCGGCTTGGTTTGCTTTTGGTTTGATTACTTCTGCTTCACTTCCGCAGAAACTGCCTCGAATTCGTCCACAATTTCCTGTTCCGGTGCCTTTGTCAGCAGTGACACAACCACAATTGCAATCAATGCGCACAGGAACGCCGGCAGCAGCTCATAGATGGCAAACACGCCGCCCAGCTTGGCGATGCCAAACTTCCAGGCAAAAATCATAATGCCGCCGGTTAGCAGGCCAGCAATTGCGCCGTATTTATTGGAACGCTTCCAGAACAGCGCCGTCAGAACAACCGGCCCGAATGTTGCGCCGAATCCAGCCCACGCAAAGGAAACCACGCGGAAAACAGAGCTGTTCTGATCCCACGCCAGGAAAATTCCCAGCACAGCAATCACCAGCAGCACCGCACGTGCGGCAAACATCGACTGCTTTTCCGTCAGCTTTACCCGGAACACGCCCTTCATCAGATTCTCAGACATACTGGAAGAAGCTGCCAGCAGCTGTGAATCCGAGGTGGACATGGTGCAGGCCAGGATTCCGGCAAAGATCAATCCGGCAATCAGCGCCGCTCCCACGCTGTGTTTGCTCAGTACCGTTGCCATTTCCAGGACAATCGTCTCTGCCTTGGAAGAAGTGGTAAGCGGTACAACGGTTCCGTTTGCAGTCAGCGCATTGCCGATAATACCAATCAGAATCGCAACGCCCATGGCCAGTACCACCCAGACGGAAGCGATGCGGCGAGAAATCTTCACCTTGTTTTTGTCATCAATTGCCATGAATCGCAGCAGAATATGGGGCATGCCGAAGTATCCCAGTCCCCACGCCAGCGTGGAAACAATGCTCAGGCCGCCATAGGATACCAGATCGCCCTCTGCGGTACGCGTGCTGGTAAAGCTGAGGTAATGCTCCAGACCCTTTGCATTTTCCCAGACATTGCCAAGGCCGCCGGCTGTATGCACGCCATAAATCACCAGCACAACCAGGGCCGATGTCATTACAATGCTCTGAATCAGGTCGGTAAAGCTTGCGGCCAGGAATCCGCCCAGACAAGTATAGGAAATGATGATCACAGCGCTGATGATCATTGCCACATGATAATCCCAGCCGAACAGCTGATTGAACAGCTTTCCGCAGGCAGAGAAGCCGGAAGCGGTATACGGTACAAAAAATACCAGGATAATCACTGCTGCAATTCCCATCAGGATATGTTTGTCATCCCGATACCGATTCGAGAAGAAATCCGGAATGGTAATGGAATTTCGGCATTTCTGCGAGTAAACGCGCAGGCGCTTTGCCACCAGCAGCCAGTTCAGATAGGTTCCGATGGCCAGTCCGATTGCCGTCCAGCCGACTTCCGCACAGCCATTCAGATATGCCAGTCCCGGCAAGCCCATAAGCAGATAGCTGCTCATGTCTGATGCTTCTGCACTCATGGCAGAAACAACCGGTCCCAGCTTTCGCCCTCCCAGATAAAAGTCACCTACGTTGCTGTTCTTCTTGCTGTAAACAGCACCAATCACAATCATGGCCAACATATAAACCAAAATTGCAATCAAAATACATACTACGGATTTCGTCATACAATCGCCCTGAAAAAACCGGAATCCCATTTAAAAGGTACACCCTGCGCACATTTTTCCCAGAATCCCGGATTTTCCACTCTCCTTTCCATTATTCTGCAACATTGACAGTTAATCTTGATTATATCATATTTCCCGTCAAGATTCAAGAGATTTTTTCTTTTTTCACGCTTTTTTTGGACATCATCCATATGTGTGCCGATTTCTGATTCACATTTATGCAGCCAGATCCCCATTTTCGCAAATTTTTTTGAAATACCACTTGCCACATTCTGAAAAAAATGATATAATAAAAGAGATCATACAGGATTCTTTGCATCAAAAATGATGCCGGTGCAGCTTTCCGCACCATTTGAACGAAATCATGATACTTTCATGCAACATCTATTTCTGTGTGCTGTGTGTATCTGAAAAAATCCGCCGGAGTCAGGTTTTGCTGTGCCGGTGGGATCATCAAATCAAAAACAGCATTTGCCGCAAAAAGGACAGCGATGCTTTTTGCCGTGCGATCTGTTTTTGGAAGGAAAGGAAAAATTTCCGGCCGCTGTGCCGGGGACAGGATTGTATCCATGAACGAAAACACTTCAAATATCTGGTGGAGACGTTTCTGCTCATTCTTGGGCATTTGTTATTGTGCTTTGATGTGCTGGTTCTCCTATCTCTCGATTTTCTACAAGCTATCGATTCCGAATAAGCCACTGTTTTGCATTTTCCTCTGCATTGTGTCATTTCTTGCATTGTCTGCTATGCTGTACAGCCGGTTTCAGATTCTGACGCGCATTACCGGAATCCTATTGCTGCCGGCGATTTTCCCTATGATACTCCTATGCTTTGGAGAATGGGAACTGATTTTGCCGATTACGATCACTGCACTTCTGATCTTTTTCCTGTCCGGCGCAGGCGAAACGGTCAAAACGATTTTTGGCGTTTTGTTCCTGCTGCTGTACATTCTGGGATCTCTGGCATATTTCATGCTGCTCTCTCTGTTCACACCGACAACACAGCAAACCATTCTGGAACAGAACGTGTCCCCTTCCGGTTCTTACCGATACGAGATCATTCAGACCGATGACAGTTCCGGCGGCAACATTGCTGTGCATGTAGAGCCGAATGACAAGGACATCAACCTGCCTTTGATTTCATTTGTGGCTACTGGTTATGACCGCACAGTCTTTTTACAGCGTCCTGCCACAACGGATGATGTTCACGCAGAGTGGAGCACGGTTTCCCGTTCCGAGATAACCGCACAGATTCTGGAAATTTCTCAGGATGTAGAACTGGATTTAACCGATGCGCAAAAGGAGACCCTGGGCATTGCGGCAAATACGGACACGGTTTATCTCCGGGATATTTCAGACGCACAGCTGGAAGAACTGGGCGTTCCGGAGCAAAATGACGTTCTCACCTTCCGGGGCGAGATTTGCTTTCGCTCCTATATTGCGGTTCTAGAGGACTATTTTGCAACCCGGAACCGTGAAATCAACATATTCTAATTCTTTGGATGAACTGCCTTGCTTTTTCTTGCAGGCATTTCAACAGACCACTTTGAAATCTGAAAGGCACTGGATTTTGTAAACCATTTCACATTGAGCGCTGTGCTCTGAAATGCAGATTTTCCCTGCGCATACCTGGACGTGAACCCACAAAAAAGGTCGCTTCAAACGATTTCAAAGATGTCTGTGATATAGGCGGTCTGCCGGAATTCACCTGGACAGGCTGTCAAATTTCCATTTTCAGGAGGTTATTCGAAATGAGCGAATTTTTTAAGAGCATTCCCAAAATTGCATACGAGGGAAAGAACTCCAAGAACCCACTGGCATTTAAGTTTTATAATCCGGATGAAATCGTAGCCGGAAAGACCATGAAGGAACAGCTGAAGTTTGCGCTGTCCTGGTGGCACACCATGGGTGGTGACGGTACCGATATGTTCGGCTGCGGCACAACGGACAAGACCTGGGGCTGCGCAGATCCTACTGCACGGGCAAAGGCTAAGGTAGAAGCAGCATTTGAGATCATGGACAAGCTGAGCATTGATTACTACTGCTTCCATGACAGAGATCTGTCTCCGGAGTATGGCTCCCTCAGCGAGACCAATGAAAAGCTGAGAGAAATCGTAGACCTGTGCAAGCAGAAGCAGGACGAAACCGGAAAGAAGCTGCTGTGGGGTACTGCAAAGTGCTTTGATCATCCACGTTATATGCATGGTGCCGGCACTTCTCCCAGTGCAGATGTTTTTGCCTATGCAGCTGCACAGATCAAGAGCGCAATCGATGCAACAGTAAAGCTGGGCGGCCAGGGCTACGTTTTCTGGGGCGGCCGTGAAGGTTATGAAACCCTGCTGAACACCAACATGGGTCTGGAACTGGACAACATGGCTCGTCTGATGCACCTGGCAGTAGATTATGCAAGAAGCATCGGCTTTACCGGTGACTTCTATGTAGAACCGAAGCCGAAGGAGCCCACCAAGCATCAGTATGACTTCGACTCTGCAACTGTAATTGGCTTCCTGCAGAAGTACGGCCTGGACAAGGATTTCAAGCTGAACATCGAAGCAAACCATGCAACACTGGCACAGCACACCTTCCAGCACGAGCTCCGCGTTGCAAGAACCAACGGCATGTTTGGTTCTATCGATGCAAACCAGGGCGATCCGCTGCTGGGCTGGGATACCGACCAGTTCCCTACCAATGTATATGATGCAGCACTGTGCATGTACGAAGTTCTGAAAGCAGGCGGCTTCACCAACGGCGGTCTGAACTTTGACGCTAAGGCAAGACGTGGCTCCTTCGAACTGGAGGACATTTTCCACAGCTATATCGCCGGAATGGACACCTTCGCACTGGGTCTGCGTATTGCAGACAAGCTGATTGCTGACGGCAGAATGGATCAGTTCGTTGCTGACCGTTATGCAAGCTGGAACACCGGCATCGGTGCAGATATCATTGCCGGCAAGGCAACAATGGCTGATCTGGAAAAGTACGCACTGGAAAAGGGCGAAGTAACTGCTTCTCTCACCAGCGGCCGTCAGGAAATGCTGGAAGCAATCCTGAACGAAATTATGTTCACTCTGTAACCCCCAAGCGCAAGGAACTGCCACTTTTCTCATAACCTTTGCGCAGCTATTTCACATAAAACCTTGTCCTTTTTGGAAGGACACACTTTCAGAGCGCATTGATCGTTTTTACTGTCAATGCGCTCTTTTTGGGAGGAAATGCTTATGCTGATTGAAACCGGCCGCCCCGCTTCTTCGGAAAACCGACTGGAAAAAGAACTGGCCGTCTATGACCTTTTGGAACGCCTGCACATCCCGTTTGTACGGGCAGACCATGAAGCCGCTTTTACAATGGATGCCTGCCACGCTGTTTCCGAGGCACTGGAAACACCCATCTGCAAGAATCTCTTTCTCTGCAACCGGCAGCGAACCAACTTTTACCTGCTGCTGATGCCGGGAGACAAACCATTTCATACCAGGGAAATTACCAGCCAGCTGGGATGCTCCAGGCTTTCCTTTGCAAAGGAAGAGGATCTGGAACAGATTCTGCATCTGACTCCTGGCTCTGCGACGATCTTCGGTCTGATGTATGACATCGAAAACCGTGTGCAGCTTGTGGTAGACAAAGATCTTTTGCAGGAGTCCTGTTTCGGATGCCACCCTTGTATCAATACTTCCACGATTCGGATTAAAACCGAAGATGTCTTTTCGAAATTAGCGGCAGAGCTGCACCATTCTTATGCAGTGGTCACGTTAGGAGCGTAATCTTATGGCAAAGGAAAAAATCATAAAAACCAACGCAATCCGCATTCTGGAGAAAGCCAAAGTCCCCTATGTGCACCGCTGCTGGGAACAGGCAACCGGCCAGCATACCGGCGTGGAACTGGCACAGGCTCTGGGACAAAATCCGGAACAAGTCTTTAAAACCCTGGTCACCGTAGCAAAATCCGGCGAGCATTATGTATTCCTGGTTCCGGTTGCGGAAGAACTGGATTTGAAAAAAGCCGCAGCTGCGGTGGGAGAAAAGGCCATTTCCATGTGCAAATCCAAAGATCTGCTGCCGCTGACCGGCTATATCCACGGCGGCTGTTCCCCTATCGGCATGAAAAAGCTGTTTCATACCACCATTCACGAATCTGCACAGAATTTTCCCACAATTCTGTGCAGCGCCGGAAAAATCGGTCACCAGCTGGAACTGTCGCTGGACAGCCTGAAACAGGTGGTGCCGTTTCAGTTGGGAGATATTATCGTAAAGAAGTGAGGATAGATAAATTGTCTGATACAATTTTTCCTCACGGTTTTGATTTTGTACAAAAAGAAAAAGCTTGACTTTTTTTCAAGAAAATGGTACACTAATACTGCAATTATTTTGTAATAAAAACGAATTGGAGGAGTTACAAATGAAATTATGGAAAAAAGCGGTCGCCGCGGTGACAGCAGGGGTGCTTTGCGTGGGGAGCGTTGGCGTGACGGGCTTGCAAGGTGTGCTGGAATCTGTGGGGACGGTGTTGACGGCGAGTGCGCAAGTGCCAACTTCTTATGATGGAACATATGGAGATTTGTACTATTGCATTTTAGATGCAGGTAGAGTTTCAATTGTTGGCTGCAATAGTGATGTTATATCAATTGAAATCCCGGAAGAAATTGACGGGAAAAAGGTGGCATGCATTGGAAGTTCTGCTTTTTCTAACTGCACTAATTTGACAGAAATCACAATACCAGACAGTGTATTGAGCATTGAAGCGCAGGCGTTTAAAGGTTGTAGCAGTTTGGCAGAAATCACAATACCAGACAGTGTGTTAAGTATTGGAAAGCAGTCATTTAGAAGCTGTAGCAGTTTGAGAGAAATCGCCATTCCAGAAAGTGTAATAAGTATTAGATATGGTGCTTTTTCTTATTGCACCAGTTTGGCAAATATTACAATACCGAACAGCGTAACGAGTATTGCAGGTGATGCTTTTTACAATTGTACTAGTTTGACAGAAATTACGATACCGAACAGTGTGACGGTTATTGCAGGTAGTATTTTTCAAAATTGTACTAGTCTGAAAGAAATTACCCTTCCGGACGACACGTCGTTTATTGGAAGTGAGACTTTTAAAAAGTGTACTGCACTAGAAAAAATTGTGATTCCGAAAAGTGTTACAACCATTTTAGATTCTGCTTTTGAGGGCTGTGAAAAATTAAAAAAGGTTTATATTTCTGATCTTGAATCTTGGAGTAAAATTCAATTTCACAATGATTATTCGAATCCATTGTGTAATGGGGGAAATCTTTATGTGAATGGAGTGCTGGTGGCAGAAGCCGTGATACCAGATAGTGTGACAACCATTGAAAATCATGCTTTTTATGGCTATTCTAATTTGTTAGAAATCACGATACCGGACAGTGTTACCAGTATTAGAGCTAATGCTTTTTCTAAGTGCACTGCGTTGGAAAAGATTGTAATTCCAAGAAGCGTTACCGATATTTCAACCACGGCATTTCAGGATGACACGAACCTAACCATTTATGGCTATACAAATTCCTATGCAGAGACATATGCAAAGGAGCAAAGTATTCCTTTTGTGGCTCTGGATGATCCCAACGCACCGCCAGTGACCACGACCACCACCACAGAAACTACGACTACAACGACCGCCACAACCACAACTACCACAAAGCCCACAGAAACAAACACCGCAACAGACCTCAAAACAGAAACAACCACAACTACAACAACAGGCACCGCCACAACTACGACAACGACTTCTACCACAACGACTACAACCACCACCGAACCAGAACCATCATCCGCTGAAATGGGCGACCTAGACGGAGACGGCGTGATCTCCATTGATGATGCATACCAGGCGTTGCTGGCATACTCCAGCATCAGCGCCGGCGGTACCCCGAATCTGACGGAAGCACAGAAGAAGTTCGCAGATGTGGACAAGGACGGAGAAATCACCATCAATGATGCGTTCTACATCCTGCGATACTACGCAGAGCATTCCGCCGGGAATCCCATTCGCTGGGAAGAACTATTGCGTTCAAAATAAGGAATTGGCTCATAGATAAAACATTTTATCTTCCAAACAGCACACGTCTTTTCCCTCTCCTCTGCCTGGCTTCCTCGCGCCCCCGCAGTAGCCAAAGCACACCGCCATACAAAACCACCGTACAAACAGCATAACAAATTACACTGCATACCGAGGCAGAAGCGGAAAAAAAGCACTTTTCCAGCAGAGAAGTGGTTAAAAAAGCAAACGAAACGGCAAACAGCGGTTTTCCCACCAATTTTCGAAAACGGAACCGCAGGTTTGCCGTTTTGACTGCCATGCGAAGCCGGTTGCAGTTCCCGAAAACGTTGCTGGTATAGTAAGAAGCCACAATTCCATAAAATCCAAACAGCGGAATGCAAATCAATACCACGCAAATGCGAATGATATATTCAGCCAAATAGTTCAGTGAAGAAAAATTCTGCTTGCCCATTCCCTTGATCAGCGCCTCCAGAACGATTTCCAGATAGATAAACGGCACAACCGGAGCCAGAATCCGGATCATTCTGCCGGACAATGCGCCGCCGTCCATCCACCTTCCGATTTCTCCGCCAAATTTGAAAAGAATGGCCGAAATCCAGACGGCAAAAACAAATGTAAGTCCAATCACGCGCTCGGTGAGGTATTGTACCCGTTCCCGGTTGCCGGATGCATTTGCCCGTGCAATTTCCGGTATCAGAATTCCGGACAGGGCGCAAAGAATTGTCGAAGGAAAAAACAGCACCGGAATCACAATGCCCTCAAAAGTGCCGAACTGCCGGAGGGCATTGCTGGCACTGTCCCCGAACTGCCGCAGTGTCACGGGAATCAGGGCATCATTGGCAGTGCTGAGTCCGGCAGTCAGACAGCCGCCCACTGCCACAGGAACTGCAAGCCGCACATACTGCCCAAAACCAATGGTCGGTTTTTTTCGTTCTCCTCTCTGTTCCCGAAAATACCGCACGGTTAAAAAGAGACACGGGAATATCGTTCCGACAGCCATACTGTATACCAGATAGCGGCAAATTTGTTCCGGATCCTGCGTACCGCTCCACAGGAGCAAGCCAATCAGGGTTCCGGCGCGCAGCAAAAATTCCGCTGCATCGCAGCAGGCCGTGACAGAAACCCGGCATACCGCATTAAAATATCCGCGGAGACAAGCGCCAATTCCGCCAAACGGAAGCAGCAGCGCCATTGCACGTACAGATCCTGCAAATACGGCGCTTTGCAAAAACTTCCCGCTCAAAGGCTCTGCAAAACAAAACACTAAAGTTCCCACCGGCAATGTCAGCAACAGACAAAAGGTAATTCCATATCGCAGAATATGCCCCGGGCTTCCGTTTTTGTGTCCCAACTCTTCTGATACAAAACGGCTGGCGCAGAGCATTCCATTTCCCCCGGCCACCATTGCCGCCAGGTTAAAAAAGGAACCTGCCAGCGCCAGGATTCCCACAGAGGATGCACCGATTTGCCGTGCCATCCAGGATTGAAACCCCAGTGCCAGACATTCCAGCACAAACTGTATCACCGTCATATAAATGGTATCCTGCATTACGCTTCGTCTGCGCATCGATATCCCCCTCTTTTCGAGTTGACCGCCTTGTGCCGGTTTTTCCGCCTGCCGTGCAACGATTGCAAGCACGCTGCACGGCACTCCTTTGAAAGCTTATGCACAGCAATTGGAAAACATACAAAAAACAGGTACCGTCTCTGTGATAACCCCAAGAGACGGTACCTGTTCTTTTATATGCAGTTTTCTTTTTTCGTAGAAAGATGCGTTCAATCCCCGGCAGCCATCAGTATTTTCAGGAACTGCTTGCCGTACTTTTGCGCCTTGATCACACCAACACCGGAAACCTGCCGCATTTCCGGCATGGAACCTGGCTTTTTGCGGCACATATCCCGGAGTGTCGCATCCGAAAAGATAAAATACGGCGGAACGCCTTCATTTCTGGCAAGTTTGGTGCGAAGCTCACGCAGCTGCTGAAACAGTGCATTGTCTGCTTCGGACAATGTAGGATCCACCGTGCCGGCAGGTGCTGCCAATTTTTCCTGCACAATGGGAACCCGGTGCATTACCTTTTTTTCATCCCGGATAATCGCAACCGAACCGGAAGTCAGCGCCAGTTCCTGATAATCTGCAAACGGCCGGAGTGCCAGGTTTTCCTGGGCGACCAATTCATCAATCCAGTCCTGCACCTCGCGGCGTGTAAGTTTCGACATCAAGCCATAAGTAGACAGCTGATCTAAACCCATTCGGAGAATAGTTTCTCTTTTGCTGCCGACCAGTACATTGGCAGCCATAGAGCGGCTGAGGTGATAACCGCTTTTCTGTGCCCGATACACACAGGAAATGATCATTTTCGCCGCCATTGTCCCGTCTTCTTCCCGATAATTTGTCTGACAGCAGGAGCAATTGCCGCAGCTTTCCGGCGCACGTTCTCCGAAATATTGGAGCATACGGCGTCTGAGACAGGTGGTAGAGGTCGCATAAAACGTCATTTGTTTCAACCGTTCCTTGCTCTTTTCGATCAAAAATTCCCGTTGCTCCGGATCTTCAACCTCCATGGTCTCCCGGCTGCGTTCAATCAGAAAATTATTGGTGCGCACATCTCTGCCGCCGTACAGCAGGATGCACTGCGCCGGCTCACCATCCCGTCCGGCACGTCCGGCTTCCTGATAATAGCTTTCCAGATCTTTCGGCATGTTATAATGAATTACGAAGGAAACATTCGATTTGTCAATTCCCATGCCAAAGGCATTGGTTGCCACCATAATCGGTTTCTGATCATAGAGAAAATCCTCCTGATTGCGTGCACGCTCTGCATCAGAAAGACCAGCGTGATATCTGGTTGCGGCATATCCGGCATCACAGAGGACATCGCACACTTCTTCTACCGATTTTCGGGTAGTGCAGTAGACAATACCGCTTTTGCCGCGAAATTCCCGGATCAGTTCCAAAAGCTCCTCCATTTTGCTTCTGGGTCGTCGCACCCCGAAAAACAGATTTTTCCGGTCAAATCCGGTTTTGATCCGTTCCGGCTGCTGTAGCTGTAAAATAGCCGCAATATCCTCTTCTACCTGAACTGTTGCCGTTGCTGTAAATGCCGTGCAAATCGGACGCACCGGCAATTGCTGTACAAATACGGGAATATCCAGATAACTCTGACGAAAATCCTGCCCCCACTGAGAAACGCAGTGGGCTTCGTCCACCGCCACCATGCTGATTGTCACGCTGGAAGCAAAGCGGAGAAAGCTCTCTGTCATCAAACGTTCCGGTGCCACATAGAGAATTTTGTACTGTCCCTGCTGCGCCAGATACATGGTCTGAAAAAATTCTTCCGATGAAATGCTGCTGTTGATATAGGCAGCCGGAATCCCCATCTGATGCAACGCCTCTACCTGGTCTTTCATCAGGGAGATAAGAGGGGAAATCACAATGGATACACCGGGCAAAAGCAGCGCCGAGATCTGATAGCACACCGACTTCCCGGCACCGGTCGGCATCACCGCAAGAACATCTCGTCCCTGCAAAATTGCATCAATGGCCTTTTTCTGCCCTTCCCGAAAGGCAGCATGTCCATAATATTTCTGTAATAATACTTCCGGTGCGATCATGTTGCCGTATTCCCAGCTTTCTGATTCTGCCAGCGCTCCAGCTCTTCCTTTGCAGTCTGAAGCAGCAGTGCGCTGGGATTTTCTCCGCCCATAATCCGGGCAATCTCATAGATGCGTCCCTCTTCTTCCAGGGGTACGACCTGTGTTTCTGTCCGGTTTTCAATCAGCTGCTTTTCAATCATCAGGTGCTGATCTGCCATGACTGCAATCTGAGACAGATGCGTCACGCACAGCACCTGCCGAAAGCGGCTGACTTCCTGCAATTTCATACCGATTTTCTGCGCCGCCTTTCCGCTGACACCGGTATCAATTTCATCAAAAATCAGCGTAGGAATCTGGTCTCTGTCCGCAATGACGCATTTCAGCGCCAGCATAATCCGGGACAGCTCACCGCCGGAAGCAATCTTCGCCAGCGGTCGCGGCTCCTCTCCCTGATTGGCAGAAATCAAAAACTCCAGCGTGTCCATTCCATGAATGGTTAATTTTCCGGTAGTGTGCTTTCCAACTAAGACCACATTCGGCATATTCAAAAACGTCAGCTGCGCCGTCACTTCCTGAATGAACCGATCCAGCGTTTGCATCCGGTATTCCGACAGTGCCTTTGCCTTCTGGGAAACCTCTTCCAAAAGACGTGCTTTTTCCTGCCGCAATGCCGCTATCTCAGCAGAATCGCTCTGCATCTGTTCCAGTTCCTGTAAGGCCTGTTCCTTTCGTTCCACCAGCATATCTCCGGTGCATTGATATTCTTTTCCCAATCTGCGAATTTCCTGGAGTCGTTTCTGCACCAGTTCATAGCGTCTGGGATCCAGATCCATATGATTTCGCAGACTGCGGCATTCTGCTGCAATGTCTGCCAGTTCAATTCCGGCAGCTGCGAGTCGCTCTGTCAGCACAGAAAAATCCGTGCGCAGATCAGCATATGTCGCCAGTTCATCTCCGGCGGCATCCGTCAGCAAAACAGCCGTTGCTTCTGCATCTCCGCCGTCCAGTGCATCCGCTGCGTTTTGAAGGGCATCTGCAATGCTCTCTGCATGCTGGAGAATCGTCAGTTCCTCTTCCAGTGCCTCTTCTTCTCCGGCCTCCAGTCCCAGCTGTTCCACCTGCTCTGCCAGCTCCTGCATCTGCTGCCGCCGGTTAGACTTTTCCTGTTCCAGCTTTACCAGATGATTCAGCCGCTTTGCCGTCTGCTGCAAGGTGCGGAAGGTTTTCTGGTACGCTTGGAGCAGCGTATCATCACCGCCGAAAGCGTCCAGAATTTCCAGATGGCACTCCGGTGCCAAAAGCACCTGATTGTCATGCTGTCCGTGAATGTTGATTAGCACCTCACCGATCTCCCGTAAAACAGAAACAGTGGTGGTGTGCCCATTGATCCGCGCCGCGCTGCCGCCGTCTGCCGCAATCTCTCTGGACAGCAGCAGTTCATCCTCTTCATGGGGAATAGAAAGGGCATCCAGTCTCGCGCAGACAACCGGATCCAGGTGGGTAAACAAGGCTGTGACAACTGCTTTCTTACAGCCGGTTCGCACAATATCTCTTGTCACGCGCTGTCCCAAAACCGCATGAATGCCGTGAATCAAAATAGATTTTCCGGCACCGGTCTCTCCTGTAAATACATTCAGCTGCGGCGAAAACGGAATTCTTGCATGGGCAATTACCGCCAGGTTTTCAATTTCCAGCTCTGCTAGCATCCAATTCCTCCTGTTTTCATCAGTTCTGAAAAGGCCATGGCAAACTCCTTCGCCTGGTCTTCTGTCCGCATCAAGACAAAAATGGTATCATCCCCGGCAATTGTTCCCACAACATCCTTTCGATGCAGGGCATCCAAAGAAGCGCAGACTGCCTGTGCCGTCCCCACATGACAATGAATCACCGCAATATTGCCTGCATAGTCTGTCCGCAGCGCTGCCCCGTGAAACAAATCTCTCAGTTGTCCGGGCAGCGGCTGCTGTATCGGCGCCGCATAGCAGGCACGTCTGCCGTTTCGGCGCTCCTTGGTCAGTTTTAACTCGCGGATATCCCGGGACAGTGTTGCCTGTGTTACATCAAAGCCAATTTCCGCCATTCTGCTGCGCAGGCGTTCCTGTGTCGGAATTTCTTCTGCTGCAATCAGCCGCAGCAATGCATCCTGCCGTTGCTTTTTCATCCTGCACCTCACGATCTCCGATCCTTCAGTGGCTGCATCAGCTTTCGGCTCAGAGAGTCAAAAAACGTATTGCCGCTGAGATCCAGTATATCCACCGTCTGCTCCGACCCAGAAATTTCCAGCACATGACTGGCCGGAAACGGAATCGCCTTTTCTCCGTCCGCACTGAGAAAAACATCTTCATTTTGCCCTTCCCGCACCGAGCAGCGCACTTCCAGATCATTCTGGGGCGAAAATAAAATGGGACGGGCAGAAAGCGCATGGGGACAGATCAGTGTCATTTCCACACAGGCGAATTCCGGTTCAATAATCGGCCCTCCGGCAGACAGCGCATATGCTGTCGATCCGGTCGGTGTGCTGAAAATTACACCGTCCGCCCGATATTCTCCCAATAACACATGGTTCCGGGAAACAGAAAACTCTGCCACTCTGGAAAAATTCCGGGAAATCACAATGTCATTGAGTGCTGTAAAATCCCGGACGCACGTTCCGGATGCATCCCGGAGCACACCATGGAGCAGCATACGCCGGGAAACCCGGTAATCCCCCGTTTGCAGCCGCGCCACCTCTCCGATCTGATCCGGTTCCATGGAAGCCAAAAAGCCCACTCTCCCGGTATTAACCCCCAGCAGCTTGGCCTTTGTCCCCACAACATGCCGGGCACAGTGCAAAATGGTACCGTCTCCCCCAATGGCAATGGCCACGTCTGCATCCTGTACAGCTTCCAGAAAAGGCACATACTGGATAAATGGCATGTCCTGAAGCAGCTCCTGACAAACCGGATCTACCAGAACCTCCATTCCGTTCCGATGCAGTGCCAGGCACATTTTTTGCGCAACAGAAGGCGCACAGCCCTTTTGCAAATGGGGAAACAACACCACTTTCATTTTGCTTTCTCCTTTTTTCCGCGTTTGGCAGAGAACGCCTGCTCAATCACTTCGCGTAAATCCATGCTGCACGGAGGCGCATCCGATTTTTGCACCGCTGCCAGATACTCAATGTTGCCGGAACCACCCTGTATCGGAGAGGGGCACAGCATTTGCAGCGACAGCCCCAGTGTCCGGAACAGTCCCAACATGCGATACAGCACTGTTTCATGTACCTTTTTGGAAAGAACCAGGCCGTTTTTCCCGATGTTTTCCTTTCCGGCCTCAAACTGCGGTTTTATCAAAACAACAGCCATTCCGCCGGATGCCAGCAGCGCGGCCGCAGCCGGCAATACATATTCCAGAGAAATAAAGGAAACATCCACAGAAAAAAAGTCTGCCGGCTTTCCCAGTTGCGCCAGATTGACATTCCGGATGTCTGTCCCTTCCCAGCACAAAACACGGGGATCTGCACGAAGTGTGGGTGCCAGCTGGTCGTGTCCCACGTCCACAGCATACACCTTTTCTGCGCCGTGCTGCAGCATGCAGTCTGTAAATCCCCCGGTGGATGCACCGATATCCAGGCACGTCTTTCCGCTGAAATCCAGATGCAGCATGTTTACCGCATGTTCCAGCTTCAGACCGCCCCGTCCCACAAAGGGAATATCGCTTCCGATCAATTCCAGCTGATCAGATTCCGATATACCAAACGCCGGCTTGCTGCAAACTTTTCCATTTACCTGAATCTGTCCGCCGGAAATCAGTGCTTTTGCACGCTGTCGGCTGGGTGCCAGTCCGGCCTGTACCACTGCCAGATCAAGCCTCTGCATAACGCACATCCTTTTTTTCTTGAAATACCTGCTGCATATCCTGGAAAATCGCGTGCTCGGACAGGTGCATCTGTTCCATCTGCGATTCCATGGATGCCTGCGGCAAATACGCCTTCGGGGCAATGCGGCGGTATTTTCCTGTAAATCCGCGCTCCAGCAGCGCATCTCCCATAAGCTGTGAGATGCCGCCGTAATAGTAGGCCTCTTCCAGGAAGATGACCTGCCGATAGGACATTGCAATTTCCACTGCCATATCCGACAGCGGGAAAATCCGCGTCAGCTTTAAAAGATCGCAGTTCATTCCCTGCTCTCTGGCACGGCTGCTGGCACGATACAGCGCGTCATATACTCTGCCGTAAGACACGTATAACACGTCTGTTTTCGCACCGGACACATGCGTATACTCCGTATTCAGCGCCGTTTTGTCAAATACGCTGTGATCAGCCCCACGGGGATAGCGCACACATGCCAGACCATGATCCCGATACAGCGCACGCCGCAGACAAAGCCGCAGTTCGTCGTAACAGGCCGGCGCATAGATCACTGCACCAGGCACAGTACTGAGATACGAAACATCGTAAAGTCCATGATGGGTTTCGCCGTCCTCTCCCACAACACCGGCGCGGTCGATTCCCAGCACTACATGCTGGCCGCTCAGTGCCACATCATGCATCAGCTGGTCATAACCACGCTGTAAAAAGGAGGAATAAACCGCAAATACCGGCAGCTGTCCGGCAGCCGCCAGCGCCGCAGAATACGTCACCGCATGCTGTTCGGCAATTCCCACGTCATAATAGCGATTGGGATATTTCCGCGCAAAATGATGCAGACCGGTGCCATGCTCCATTGCAGCCGTAATGGCACAAATCCGAACGTCCTGCTGTGCCAGGTGCACCAGTTCCTTTCCGAATACATCCGAATAGGAATCCGTTCCGGACACTTCCGGATTTCCGGTTTCAATGTCGAACTTGGAAATGCCGTGATATTCTCCCGGATTTTCTTCCGCAGGCCCGTATCCTTTCCCCTTCACCGTGTGCACATGCACAAATACCGGGCGATGGTACTCTTTGGCTGCCAGCAGCACCTCTTCCAGCGCCGCCTGATCATGCCCGTCTACCGGCCCCAGATATACAAATCCAAAGTCCTCAAACATCGTGGCAGAGTGCAGTAATGCTTCCCGTACCACGCTTTTGGAATTTTTGATTACCTTTGCCACCGAGGGGCCAATGACAGCCGTCCGGTTCAGGCGGCGTTCTACCGCTTTCTTTGTCCGAACATAGCTCTCACTGCTGCGCATGGAAGAAAGATACCGCGCCAGCGCCCCGACGTTATGAGAAATGGACATGTCGTTGTCATTGAGAATCACAATGAGATTGTTCCGGGATTTTCCGGCATTGTTCATACCCTCATAGGACAGGCCGCCGGTCATGGCGCCGTCTCCTACCACAGCTACAGCAAAGTGCTCTCTGTCTCCCTGAAGCTTCATGCCCTCTGCCAGACCGCAGGCAATGGAAATGGCCGTGCTGCTGTGGCCGCTGATGAAGCTGTCATAAGGAGATTCCTTTGGTTTTGGAAAGCCGGAGATTCCGTTTTCCTGCCGCAGAGTAGAGAATTCCTCCATACGGCCGGTTAAAATTTTATGTGTATAACACTGGTGTCCCACGTCCCATACGAATTTATCCTCCGGCGCGTGAAATACCCGGTGCATTGCCAGCGTCAGCTCCACAGAGCCCAGATTTGAGGCCAGGTGTCCGCCGGTTTTCGATACCGTTTCCACCAGGAGACTTCGAATCTCCTGACAGAGTGTATCACACTGTTCCAGTGTC
>UQYK01000026.1 GCA_900545285.1 uncultured Ruminococcus sp. | reverse complement strand
GATCTTCTGTTTTTCAGGATCGATCTTAATGATCCGAACTTTGACCGTATCACCGACCGATACTACATCCATCGGATGCTTGATATATTTGCTGCTCATTTCGGAAATATGCACCAGACCATCCCGTCCCGGTGCAATTTCGACAAATGCGCCAAATGGTTTAATGGAAACAACCTTACCCTTGTAAATAGAACCGATTTCCGGATCAATGGCAATGGTTTCAATGATCTGATATGCCTTCTGACAGCCTTCCTGTGAAATGCCGCTGATAAAGACATGACCGTCCTCATTAACATCAATTTTCACATTGCAGTCCGCAGAAATCTTCTGAATCACCTTTCCGCCCTGACCAATTACATCACGAATCTTGTCCACCGGAATCTGAATCTGCATCATCTTCGGTGCATATTCGCCTACATGATCACGAGGTGCCGGAATTGCTTTCAGCATAATCTCATCCAGAATGTACAAACGTGCCTTTCTGGTCTTTTCAAATGCCTCTGCAATAATGGCCGGTGTCAAACCATCTACCTTAATATCTACCTGAATGGCAGTAATACCCTTCTTGGTACCGCCAACCTTAAAGTCCATATCACCAAAGAAGTCTTCCAGACCCTGGATATCCACCATAGTCTTGAATTCATCACTGCCGGGCAGTGTAATCAGACCGCAGGAAATACCGGCAACCGGTGCATGAATCGGAACACCGGCATCCATCAACGCCAATGTAGAACCGCAGATCGAAGCCTGAGAGGTAGAACCATTGGAAGAAAGCACCTCGGAAACCAGACGCATTGCATACGGGAATTCTTCTACCGTAGGCAGAACCGGAACCAAGGCACGCTCTGCCAGTGCGCCGTGACCAATTTCACGCCGTCCCGGGCCGCGGCTGGGCTTGGTTTCCCCGACGGAATAGGACGGGAAATTGTACTGGTGCATATACCGCTTAGAGGTTTCCTCATCCAGTCCATCCAGCTTCTGGCTGTCGCTGACTGGGCCAAGTGTTGCCACCGTCAGTACCTGTGTCTGACCGCGGGTGAAAAGTCCAGTACCATGTACGCGCGGCAGTACGCCGACTTCCGCAGCAAGAGGACGAATCTCATCAATGCCGCGTCCATCTACACGCTTGCCCTCATAGAGCCATGTGCGAACGATTTTCTTCTGGATCAAATACAAGCACTCATCAATCATGCCGGTTTCTTCGCCGCAAACTGCGTCAAACCGTTCGTGTGCCGCATCAATAATCGGACGGAGTCTTGCATCCCGTTCGTTCTTGTCATTGGTATCCAGTGCATGTGCCACCTGTTCGTGCACCATTTCGTCTACATCCCGGAACAGCTCTGCATCTACTTCATGCGCTTCAAATGTGAATTTGTCCTTTCCGATCTGGCTCTGAATCTCAGAAATAAAGGCAACCATTTTTTTGATTTCTTCATGTCCGGTAAGGATTGCCTGGAGCATGGTGTCCTCCGGCACTTCATTGGCGCCGGCTTCAATCATTACAATTTTATCCTTGGTTCCGGCAACTGTCAGGTGGAGGTCATTATGCTGGCGCTGTTCCAATGTAGGATTCAGCACGATTTTGCCGTCTACCAGACCAACGCTGATGCCGGCAATCGGCCCATTCCACGGAATATCTGAAATAGACAGTGCAATAGAAGTGGCAATCATACCTACAATATCCGGTGCACAGTCCGGATCCACTGCCATAACTGTCATGACTACGGAAACGTCATTCCGCATAGACTTCGGGAACAGGGGACGAATCGGACGGTCTACCATACGGGAAGTCAGGATCGCCTTTTCTGAGGGCTTCCCTTCCCGCTTGGTGAAAGAGCCGGGGATTTTTCCCACAGAATACATCCGTTCCTCATAGTCTACTGACAGCGGGAAGAAATCAATGCCTTCTCTCGGCTTTGCACTTGCAGTGACATTTGCCATAACAACAGTATCGCCGTAACGAACCCAACAAGATCCGTTAGACAGTTCACAGGTTTTGCCGGTTTCTACGGACAGCGGCCGTCCGGCAAAAGTGGTTTCAAATTTATGTACTTTTTCAAACATGGGGTTCTCATTTTCCTTTCCCGATTCCAGCCGTGCGGCAAAATCGATATCCTGGTCATTTCCCGGCACAAGATCCATTCAAGATCGAATTGAAATCGATGTCATATAACACAGAAAGGCAGACAGAGCTACACTCTGTGCTGCCTTTCCCACAAAAAAACTCTTACTTACGGATACCGAGCTTTTCAATTGTTGCACGATAACGGTTTACGTCCTTCTTCTTCAGGTAGTTCAGAAGGTTTCTTCTGTGACCAACCATCTTCAGCAGACCTCTTCTGGAATGATGATCATTCTTGTGTGTCTTCAGATGTGCAGTCAGATCATTGATTCTTCTGGTCAGAATAGCGATCTGTACTTCCGGAGAACCAGTATCCTTTTCATGTGTCCGGTTGTTTACGATAACTTCAGTTTTTTCTTCTTTCAACAGCATAATTTTCACCTCATTGAGAATTTCGTCTATGCACATAGAAAAAGGCAGGTGAATTCCCGGTTACGGGCTTACTCCAGAATCCAAGTACATGACAAAGAGTATTATACCACATTTTCAGCAGATTGTAAAGGCTTTTTTCTGTGAATTAAGAAATAATTTTTCCTTTATGTGATTTTCCGGCGCTTCTGCCGCCAGACTTTTTGTTTTTGCCCTGTGCACCAGGTTCAATTGGCTTTTCTTTGCCGCCCATATCTTCGAATACAGTTTCTTCCTCAGCGGTAGATCCCGGCATCAGCTCTGGATTCACCTCACCGCGTTGTTCATAATACGGGTTGATAATGTATTTTTGAATTACGGGATAGCTCTGAAATACCACAGCAAGCCCGATCCAGGAAGCCGGCAAAAATGGCAGGAGGAACAGGAGAATCATCGAATATTTCAGATTCACATAGAACAGCAGCAGAACATAAACTGCAACAAAAGCGGCGATAATCAGGAGCGTTACAATATTCCGTTTCAATGCCACAATAGACAGTGCCAGCGAGTTTTTCACCACATTTTTCAGGGAAAGATTGGTAGAAACCAACATTAAAAACATGTAGAAATTCATTATCAGCACAATCAGCGCTACACTGAGCGTAATGGCAAACAAAACGTAGAACATCTTGCTGCCAGTCTGCTCAATCAGCTTCGGATAAATATAGCATGCCGCCGAAACACAGCACGCCAGCAAGCAGTCCAGCAATCCGATCCACACACTGTGCTTGAATTCTGCCCGAAAGGTCCGGAAAAAGTCATGCACCAGAAATGTTGGCTTTTCCATCACAAAGTTCCGAAGAATTTTCGTTGCAGCGGCAACTGCCGGACCTATCAGAACTGCAAACAAGAGCAGACATGCCGCAATCAAAATCCAGGACAGCTGCGCCGAAATCCTTCCGGAAAAAAAGATAAACACAGCCGCCAAAACCGGCAAAAAGAACAGAGAACAGAGCAGATTCAGTTCCGTCAGCTTCCAGAACTTTCTCCCGAAAATCTCCATGTACCGAAAAAAGCCTTTTTTCTTCGGTGCGTTTTTGGCAATACCGGATCCGGCACGCTCATAATTATTTTTAAACAAACCCATAAATTGATACAACCTTTCTGTTGAAATCAAAAGGCCCCCATGTTTCAACAAGTTTCACACATCTTTCAGTATCAGCGTCTGCGCAGATTATCCACCCACAGAAATCAGCCACCGAACGCCGGAATCCCCCAGACGATACAGCAGAGAGAACGCACAGAGAAATAGCAGCAGCACCAAAAAGCGAATAAGATACATCCGCAAATGATAGCGCATTTGTTCCTCCGGCGCATCCTGAAAGCCGTACCGTGTAAAGTAAAGGGAAAAGCGAAGCGATTCCCGAGCCGCCAGAACCATCCATATGGAAAACGGAATATAATAAACCAAAATTCCCGGCAGATGCAACCAGCTTCCACTGCTGTTTCCTGCGGCCTGCATTAAAATTTTCCCCAGGGACATCCCATATCCCCCCAAAAGAAAAACTGCACCGGGCTGTCCCACCGCAGAAAATCCCAGCAGAAACCACCCCAACAGGAAAAATATTCCCTGTCTGGCCGCGGCCAGCACCCACCTGGCCTGATCCAGCTGCTCTGTAGGAAGCAGGTATCGAAAAAGCACCTGACACACTGATGCATCCGGCATCCGGCGCAGCAAAAGCGTATGGACTGCCACACCGCATAAAATTATGCCAAACAAAAACAGCAGCAAGCGTTGTCTCCGTTCCGCCGTGGATAATACCGTTCTTTTTTGAATCCGCATTCTGCATTCCTCCGTTTGCAAGTTGTTGCTAACAGCGTATGCAGTCTGTCCTCTCAATAGAATCCCAGGCGGCTTTTACTTGGACAATTCATAGGCACGCTTCGTGCAATTTTCGCAGGCATCCTCTACCACCTGCAATAATCTGCCTTCATACAAACGATCCAGACCAGCCAGCGTTGTGCCGCCCGGAGACGAAACCTGGTGAATCAATTCGTTCAGGTCATAACCGGAATCGGTGATCATCTTTGCAGAGCCAATCAAAGTCTGTGCAAAAAGTGCCTTTGCCGATTCTTCCTGCAATCCGGTTTTTGCAGCGTAATCCAAAAATCCCTTTGCATACAAATAAATAAACGCCGGACTGCTGCCATTAATGGCAATGATCTCCTTCATCTGTTCCGGTGCAATCACAGCAGTCATGCCGCAGGAACCAAAAATCTCCTGCACAACGGCAAATTCTTCCGCAGTTACCGGCTCTTCTGTAGCCAGTGCAGTTGCGCCGGCTCCCAGCAAAAGGGGCGTATTCGGCATAGCCAGAACCACCTTTGCATCCGGCCGTGTCATCTTTCGGATATAATCCATGCCAATTCCGGCTGCAATGGAAATCAGTACAGTATCGGCTGTCACGGCATCTGCAATTTTCGGGAGTACAGCCTCAAACATCTGGGGTTTTATTGCAAGAAACAGATATTTGCAGACAGAAGCCACCTCTGCTTCGCTTTCACACTTTTTCACGCCAAAGGGTGCCAGCGCATCCACCTTAGCGGCAGTGGGATTATAAGCATACAACTCTGTGTCTGCTGCAAAGTCACTCCCGGCAATCCCCTTCATAATTGCAGCGCCCATGTTGCCGGCACCTAAAAATCCAATGGTATTCATATGCAATATTTCCTTTCCTGTGAGGCAGTTTTGCCTCTGATTTTCAAACAGAATCTTTTATTTATTATACCACCAATTGTCAAAAAAAGCAAGTATTTGCTGATAAAACAAAAAGCGAATCTGTCCAATGCCAGATCCGCTTTCTCTTTACGGAATTATGTTTTAGAATGCAACATCTTCTGCAATCTGATGCAGCTTTTCATCATACGGCTTCTTCATAGACAGTGCTTCCTGAATATCGAAGTCTACGATGTTGCCGCCCTGCATGCCAACAACACGGTTGCCAATTCCCTGTTCCAGAAGCTCTACTGCATAGTATCCCATCTGGGTTGCTGCAACACGGTCGCGAACTGTCGGAGAGCCGCCACGCTGTACATGTCCCAGAATAGTGGCACGGGATTCAATACCGGTCTTTTCCTGGAGCAGCTTGGAAATTTCTTCTGCATGGCCTACATTTTCAGCAACAACAACGATAAAGTTCTGCTTGCCTCTTGCCTTGAATTCCAGCATTTTCTTTGCAACCTTGTCCAGGTCATACGGCATTTCCTTTGTAATGATTTCCAGTGCACCGGAAGCCACACCAGTATTAACCGCAATATATCCTGCACCGCGTCCCATAACTTCTACAACGCTGCAGCGATCGTGAGACTGACTGGTATCAGACAGCTTGTCCATCAGTTCCATTGCAGTATTCATCGCTGTGTCATAGCCGATGGTATAATCTGTGCATGCAATATCGTTGTCGATGGTACCCGGCAGACCTACACACAGAATGCCGTGTGCAGACAGGTCAGCAGCACCGCGGAAAGAACCGTCACCGCCGATGACTACCAAGCCTTCCAGGCCATACTTTTCACAAGTTTCCTTTGCCTTTAATACGCCTTCTTCTGTCCGGAACTCTGCACTTCTTGCAGTATACAGCATTGTTCCGCCTCTATTGATAATGCCGGCAACACTCAGTTCGTCCATAGGCACAATATCGTCATCAATCAGACCACAGTAACCACGCTTGATGCCATATACGGTCATACCCTTTTTCAGCGCAGTACGGACAACAGCACGTACCGCAGCATTCATACCCGGCGCATCGCCGCCGCTTGTCAATACACCAATTGTTTTAATCATAACGTATACTCCCATTCCGCCGCATGGCTAAAAATTGAAATCATGAACTCCGGCGAAACGCCGTATGCATTCATTCTACTCCTATATTATTATACTGATATTTCGCCCAATGTCAAGTGCTTTTCCAAAAAATTAACATGTATCGGCATAACTGTTGTGTTATTTGCGCAATTCTCCGCTTTTTGCGGCATCCGGCAATTTTTGTGCAAGCGCCGCGCATACGAACATACTCATCAGTTTTTTTCAATCATCCCGATTTGAGAAGAGGTAAAATGTGTTTGAAGTTGCCGCACAGAGGCCTCACTCACTGCAACTGTCATTTTCTTTTTCAGCATCAGCATGCGCTTCTGATCCGTCAGATAAAAGCACAGCGGCACTGTTCCCCTGTGCTCCTGTGCCCAGTTCAGCGCCTGCTGTACTGCCGCCTGATCGCCGGAATGCAGCTTAATGCAAAGATGCCATTGCGCAAAGGTACGCTGCATCTCTTCCTCTGTCAGCAGGCTGTCACACAACACACTGACGCTTTCTTCCTTCTGAGAAATCCGCCCCCGCACGCAAAGAACAGCGTCCGGGTGCAGTTTTTGCCGCACCACCGGATATAGCTTGGGAAATACCACACAGTCCGCCTGTCCGGTACGGTCTTCACAGGTGAGAAAACACATTACATCTCCCTGTTTGGTGACATGCTGTTTGATTTGCTGCACTGTGACAAAGAGCAGTACCTGTGAAGCATCCGGAAGCTCCCGCAGTGCCGCCGCATGCTTCGCATGAAACAGTTCCGCCATCCATTGCACATGATCCAGCGGATGCCCGGACAAATAAAATCCGAGACTGTCGTGCTCCATTCGCAGCAAAGCCTCTGCGGAGAATTCCGGCGCAAACGGAAGGGCGTCCTCTGTATTCGCAGACTGCGTTTGCATTCCGCTGAACAAATCCATTTGTCCGGCCACAATGGCATTTCCGGCATTCCGATACCGTTCCAGCAGCAGATCCTGATTCTCATGCATCTGCCGGCGATTTACGCCCAGGTTGTCCAGTGCGCCGCAGGAAATCAGGCTGTCCAGCGCCTGACGATTCAGATGCAGCCCCTGGGTACGCTTTATAAAATCAGAAAAACTGGTATATCGTCCGTGTTCCTCCCGCTCCTGCACAATTCCGGCAATCAAGCCCTTTCCCAGGTTTTTTACCGCCAACAAACCGAAGCGAATGGCATTTCCCTCCCGTACAAATGCCGCAGTGCTGTCATTGACATGGGGCGGAAGCACAGGAACACCGGAAGCCTGACATGCAGACAGGTATTCCATAATCTTCCCCGGCTCTCCCATTACGCTGGTCAGGAGCGCCGCCATATCGTCTGCAAAGTAATGGCATTTCAAATAGGCCGTCTGATACGCCAAAAGCGCGTATGCCACTGCGTGAGACTTGTTGAATGCATACGCTGCAAAACCGGAAATCTCGTCAAAAATTGTATTTGCCACTTCTGGTGAAACGCCGTTTGCCGCCGCGCCGCAGCAGGGACTGCTTCCGTCTGCGCCATCACTGCCGTAAATAAATACCTGCCGTTCCCGTTCCATGACATCCTGCTTTTTCTTGGCCATGGCACGGCGCACAATATCAGCGCGCCCGTAGGAATAGCCGCACAAGGTACGGCAGATTTCCATAACCTGCTCCTGATAGATCATACATCCATAGGTTGGTTTCAAAATTGGTTCCAGGAGCGGATGCGCATACTGGATCTGCTCCGGATGCCGCCGATTTTCCAGATACTTATCAATCGAAGCGCGCGGCCCCGGCCGATAAAGGGAAAGCACCGCAGTCAGATCCTCCAGATTCTGCGGCTGAAGCCGTGTCAGCACACGCCGCATTCCGGCGCTTTCAAACTGAAACACCCCGGTGGTATCCCCTTTTGCCATCATTGCATAAACAGCCGGATCATCCAACGGAATAGCATCAATCTGAAACGCCGGTTCATACTGCTGAATCGCCTGGACGCAGTTCCGGATTATAGTCAGATTCCGCAGACCCAGAAAATCAAATTTCAAAAGCCCCATGGTTTCCAGAACGCCCATAGGATACTGTGTTACAACCGACTCCTCATTCCGCTGCAGCGGAACCAGATCAGTAATCGGCACTGCGGAAATCAGCACACCAGCCGCATGGGTAGAAGCATGCCGCGGCATGCCTTCCAGCCGCATCGCCATGTCCAGAAGCTTTTTGGCAGTGGCATCGGTTTCATACAGCTTTCGCAGATCTGCGCCGTCACTCCGCTGCATCGCCTCAGAAATGGTGCTGCGGGAATCGATTGACTTTGCGATTTTATCGCACAAGCCGTAGGAAATCCCCATGGCACGGCCAGTATCCCGAACAGCCCCCCGCGCCTTCATCAGGTCAAAGGTGATGATCTCAGACACATGGTCAGCGCCGTATTTTTCAACGACATATTCTTTGACACGCTGTCGCCCTTCAATGCAGAAGTCAATATCAAAATCCGGCATACTGACACGTTCCGGGTTCAGAAACCGCTCAAACAGCAGATGGTATTGCAGCGGATCTACCTGCGTGATTTCCATGCAGTAGGCGCAGATACTTCCGGCGCCGGAGCCTCTCCCCGGCCCCACCGGAATCCCTGCACTCCGGGCAAAGCGGATATAATCCCAGACGATCAGGAAATAGTCCACATAGCCCATCTGGGTAATTACCCCAATCTCCTGCTTCATGCGCTGGACAGCTTCCGGGCGCGGCGGCGTACCATACCGCTTTTCCAGCCCTTTTTTGCACAGCGTCAGAAACAGCTTCCGGCAGTCTGTTACCCCTTCCATTGTAAAACGGGGCAGGTATATCTGATCAAACTGAAACTCCACCTGACAGCGCGCCGCAATTTTTCCAGTATTCGTAATCGCTTCCGGCACATCCCGAAACAAGGACGCCATTTCTTCTGTGGATTTCAGATAAAATTCCTGGGTTTCAAAATGCATGCCGTCCGGATCCTGAATGGTCTTTCCTGTTTGAATGCACAGGAGCACGTCCTGCATGGCGGCATCTTTTTTTGCAATATAGTGGGCATCATTCGTTGCAGCAACCGGAATTCCGGTTTCCCGGGAAATTCGCAGCAGCAACGGAAGAATTCTCTGCTGCTCCGCAATTCCGTGATTTTGCAGTTCGAGGTAATAATTTTCCTGACCAAAAAGGCGCTGGTATTGCAGCGCCTTCTCTTTTGCAGCTTCATAAGAGCCTTCTGACAACAGCCTGGGAATTTCGCCGGCCAGGCACCCGGAAAGACAGATCAGTCCTTCATGATATTGCGTCAGCAATTCCCAATCTACACGAGGTTTATGATAAAAGCCCTCCAGGCTGGCCAGAGAAACCAGCTTTACTAAGTTTCGGTATCCGGTCTGATTCTGACACAGCAAGACCAGGTGATAACTTTTTCCGTCCAGGCGGTGTTCCCGGTCATGGCGCGTCCGCTGCGCCACATAGACCTCACATCCAATCACTGGATGAAGTCCGGCAGTCTTTGCCGCCTGATAAAACGGCATCACGCCGTACATCACGCCGTGATCGGTCAATGCAACCGCCTTTTGCCCCATTGCCTTTATGTGAGACATCATCTCTGAAATCCGGCAGGCACCGTCCAGCAGGCTGTATTCACTATGGACATGCAAATGCACAAATGCATCATTCGGAATGGACGGCATGACTCCTCAGCTCCTCTGCAATCGCCGCAATTTTTTGAAACCGGTGATTGACACCGGAACGTCCCAGGGGAACAGACAGCAGTTCTCCCAGTTCCTTTAGGCTCAGCTCCGGGTTTTCCAGGCGCAGCTGTGCCAGCTCCCGCAGCTCCGGAGAGAGCGTTTCCATACGGCCGCACTTCATAATCCAGCGAATATCCTCTGTCTGCCGCATGGCTGCGCTGACCACCTTATTGATATTGGCTTCATCGCAGTTCCGCACCCGGTTAGCCTTGTTACGCATATCCTTCCGGATTTTAATGTTCATCAGTTCAATAGTGCACTGCTGTGCCCCCATATATGTGAGCGTGTCTTCAATGTGTTCGCTGTCCTTCAGATAGAGCACATACATATTTTTCCGCAGAATGCATCCGCCGCTGACGCCAATGCTTCGGAGCAGCTTTTGCAGATCGCTGCACAGCAGCTCCGAGGGCGTATTAAATTCCAGGTGATACTCCTTGTTTGGATCCATCACGCTGCCACAGCCAAAATAAACCCCGGCCAGAAATGAACTCAGGCTGTTGTTGACCAGATTAGAGAGACGAATCTCCCGCTTTTCCGGATGAATGTGATATGTACTGCATATCTGCCCGATCTGCTCCGGATCCGTGATACGAAAGCTGACCACAGCGGAATTATTATCCCGTCCGGCTGTTTTGGCATCCGGAAGCAGCTTCCAATGAAATACAGACTGAAACAGGGACGGAATCAATTTTGCATAGACATCGCTTTCACTTTGCAGTACAATTTGTTCTGCTGTAAAAGTACGGCAATACAGCAAAACGCCATACAGACAGGCAAACTGACGATCCCGGTCAATGATACTCTTTGCAATTTCAGTCCGGACATCGTTTGAAAATGACATAATCTTCCGCGCCTCCGTTCTTAAACGTCTGTGCAGATACGGAAAAGATCGAAAAGCGCCAGATTCTTATGGCCGATCCTTTCCAATATCCCGATGCTGTTTGATGACATGCATTCCCTTGGAAATCAGATAGTCTCCGATTTTCTCTGCAAAAGTAATAGAGCGATGCTTTCCGCCGGTGCAGCCAAAGGAAATGACAAGGCGGCTTTTTCCCTCCTGGATGTAAAGCGGTATCAAAAAATCCATCAGATCTGCAATCTTTGCAAATAATGTCTGCGACTGCTCAAAGGACATCACATAATCCTGCACACATTTTTCACAACCGGTATGATGCCGCAGCGTTTCAATATAATAGGGATTGGGCAGACAGCGCACATCAAACACCAGATCCGACTCGGTCGAAACCCCGTATTTGAACCCGAACGAAGTCACCTTAATGGAAAGAGAGTCTGAGGTATTGTCCAGGAAAATTTCCTTGATCTGTTCCTTCAGCTGTGCAGCGGAAAAGTAGGAGGTTTCAATATAATAATCCGCAATTTCCTTTACCCGTAACAGCTGCTGCCGTTCATAGGCAATGGCATGGTGCAGCGATCCGCCAAACCGTTCATCCAGAGGATGCTTCCGTCTGGTTTCCTTGTACCGCTTGATGATTACCTCATCCGCCGCCTCAATGTACAAGATTTTCACATCCAGGTCAACCTGCCGTTCCAGATCCAGGAGTACGCGGTATGCATCTGCAAACATCTCTCCGGAGCGAAGATCTGCTGCAATCGCCAGCTTTTGCAGATGATTTTCAGATTCCCGGCAGATATCCACGAATTTTCCGATCAGCTGGGGCGGCAGATTGTCAATGCAATAATATCCAATATCCTCCAAAACATCCATGACAACAGATTTTCCGGAGCCAGACATTCCCGTCACAACCACTACATGCATCCGAACCTCTTCCTGCATCTTTCCCATTCCTCACTTTCTGCATTTTTCCTGCGGCGGCTGCAAAGAACTGCCACAGAAACGATTATGGCTTTTCCGAATCGCCTACGAAAACCGGTTCCAGTTCCAGTTGATAGCCGGTTTTTTCCAAAACGGTTTGCTTGACAAAATCGCATAATTCCAATACGTCATGACATGTCGCCTTTCCGGTATTGACCACAAATCCGGCATGCTTGGTGCTCACCTGTGCATCGCCGACACTTGCGCCCTTCAAACCGCACTGATCAATCAAAAAGGACGCATAGTTTCCCACCGGGCGCTGGAATGTGCTGCCGGCGCTGGGGAGTTCCAGCGGCTGCTTGGCCCGGCGCCGTCCCATCAGGGTATCCATTTCCGCTTTGATTTCGCCGTAATTCCCCGGCTGAAGCCGCAGAGTTATGCCGACAATAATGCCGTCCATTTCCCGGAAAATGCTGCGCCGGTATCCCAGTTCCATCTTTTCCCGGGGAATCTCCGTTATTGTACCGTCCGGCAGCATATAGCTGGCAGACACTACAACATCTGCCATTTCACCGCCGTATGCCCCGGCATTCATATACAGCGCGCCGCCTACTGTGCCGGGAATTCCGGCCAGGCACTCCATGCCGGTCAGGGATTCTTCCAGCGCATATTTTCCAATTCGCGCCAGGGTTGCGCCGGATTCGCAAAACAGTTCACTGCCCTTTTGCTGAATTCCGGAAAAGTCGTGTCCCAGGTGCAGAATCACACCTGCATAGCCGCTGTCCGCAGCCAGCACATTGCTTCCGTTTCCCAGCACCAGATACGGGTACTGCTTTTCCCGGCAAAGCGCCAATACCCGGCGAAGCGTCTCGATGCTGTTAATGCTGACAAACGCCCCGCAATTTCCGCCAATCCGAAATGTTGTATGATTCCGGAGCGGCTCCGCATACTGCACACTGCATCCGCATGTCTCGCACAATGCAGTGAGTTCCTGCCAATTTTCCATCATTTCGTCTCCAACTCCTATCGAATTCCGCTCCGCATGTCCGCGGCAGCAAATTCCTTGGGTGTATCGTTTCTGAAAACCTGTGTCTTTGTGGAAAGCCGTTGCAAAATTCCGCTGAATTTACAGAGAACTGCACAGGCTTCTTTCCACAATTTACAAACATGCTGTTCTATTATACGCACAGCATGCATTAAAATGCATCGTAGTCCTTAATGACTTCCTTGGATTCCATATCCAGACCCAGCTGATCCAACAGTTCCGTTGCCGCATTATAGCCCATCTTCTTCTGACGGTTATTCATTGCCGCAACCTCCAGAATAACAGCCAGGTTACGTCCCGGCTTTACCGGAATGGTCAACATCGGAATCTTTACGCCCAGAATGGTGGCAAATTGTGTATCCACGCCCATCCGGTCATAAATTTTCTCCGGATTCCACTGCTCCATTTCCACAATCAGTTCGATTTTTTCTGTATTTTTTACTGCACCGATACCAAACAGGCGGCGTGCGTTAATAATGCCAATACCGCGCAGTTCCAGGAAGTGACGGATATTGTCCGGGGAGCTTCCCACCAGACTGATATTGGACACCTTCCGGATTTCGACTGCATCGTCTGCAACCAGGCGGTGACCGCGCTTTACCAGCTCAATTGCCGTTTCACTTTTACCGACACCGCTTTCGCCGGTGATGAATACGCCTTCACCATAAATCTCGATCAGTACGCCGTGACGCGTGATACGGGGTGCCAGATTCAGATTCAAAAAGGCAATCAAACCGGAAATGAAGTTGGAGGTACTCTCCTTGCTGCGCAGGAGCGGTACATCATATTTTTTGGCCAGATCCAGCATTTCGGAGAAATACGGCAGTTCCCGGGCAATAATCAGCGCCGGAATGTGACGGGACATCAGCATATCCAGCCGCTGGGTTCTAGTTTCCTCGTCAATTGTAGAAAGATAGGCAAATTCCATCTTTCCGATGATCTGCATGCGTTCCGGGTTAAAGTATTCATAAAATCCCATCAGCTGTAAGCCTGGTCTTGTTACATCGTTTTCATCAATCAGAATCTCCTGCGGATCCTTCGGAATATAGATTGTCTCCAAGTGAAATTCATTGATAATTTCGGCTAATGATACCGTAAATTTTCCGGCCATTCCGATCACTCCTTTTTTTCATATCGTATATTATTTCTTTTTCCTGAAAGCCTTTTTTTAAACTGCAAATTTTTCAAAATCCGAAAACCGGACTGCATACCAAAAGATACGCCGCAGATTTTCCGCTTATGTGCCGCTTTCCGCATACCAAATCCAGCCGGCAGCACTCTTGACTGCCTCCTGCGCCGGATCCGGCATTTCCCCGGAAACATCCGTTTGCGCAGACAGCCACAGCTGTGCATCCGGTATCTGTCCGGAAGCCCATTCCAGCGTCTTTGCGGCATCGGAAATACTGCCTTCCAAATCCAGCACGACACCGGAAATCTCCAGTTCGTCCGGCCGGAATGCCTCTGCCTGGCCAGACTCCGCCTGCTGCGCATTTGCATAAAGCAATACCGGAACTGCACCGGCAGCATCCCCCAATTGATTCAGCAAATCCGTCAGCGCCTCTGCGCGATCTGCATTCTTCACCTGATCTCCGAGATAGTCCAGATCTGAACTGCGGAAATTCGGAAATGTAACCCCGGTACACCAAATTTCAAAGAACCCGGCATCTGCAATTTCTTTTACCAAATCTGACAGATACGTCTGTGTCACGCTGCTGAACGGGCTTACCCATGCTTTGCCGCCCTTGGCCTTGGTGTTGTCCAGCCAGCGGCTTCCGTCACTGACCACACGATATCCAGCATCTGCATCCGCATCCGGCAGCAAATTGTCCTGCAATAGATCACACTCTGCAACCGGTGTCCATCCCTGTGCACCAGCAGCCGCAGTAATTTGCGCCAGCGTAAGAGTTCCGGATACCGCGCCGCACTGCTTTGCCAGGGAAATTTCGGTTTGATATAAGATCTCACCGCCCTGTTTTTTCAGCGGCACCACCAAAATTTTCCCGTCCGGCATTGCCTGCCGTGCCTGAGTCAGCGCCTCTTTGAAAGCGCTTTCATTCTCCAGCGCCTCTTCCGGCAAACGATATCCCAGCGCAAACATCTGTGTGTCCGGCACTTCTGTTGCCGACTCTGTTTCCGTCACTGCCGCAGAGATTTCCGTTGCCGGTTCTGTCTGAGAAGCGGCGGCCTGCTCTGTGGCAGGTTCCGTCTGGCTGCTCTCGCCGGAATTGGTTTTGGTAAACTGCAAAATTGGCTTCGCTACACTGTACCCCACAAATCCAATTGCCCCGGCAATGAAAAATGTAAAACAAACGGAAAGCACAGCACGGCCGGGACGAATCGGGCGGCGGTGCTTTTTCGAATACTGATGTACCTTAGGACCTTTTTTTGATCGCATTTTCCTGCCTCCCCATGATGATTTTTGTCCAAATCATTTCACAAAGAATCATTTCAGTACATTTTCAAATTCTTTTTTCTAAAAAGATTTATGCTTGCTGCAATTTCCGGGCGTTTTCCCGGATGGCATCCATGGCGCTCTTAGGATCTGCCTGCCGGAACAAATAGCTTCCGATCACCAGCAATTCCGCACCAGCGCGCAAAACATGCGGTGCTGTCTCAGCGTTGATTCCGCCGTCTACTTCAATCCGGTAGGAAAGGCCGTGCGCTTCGGCATACTGATGCAGGGCCTCCACCTTGTCTATCATTTCCCAAAGAAACGACTGTCCGCCAAATCCCGGTTCAACCGTCATCACAAGAACAACCTCTACCATAGGCAGAAAAGGAATTGCCGTTTCCCAGGAAGTGCCCGGCTTCAGGACAATTCCGGCCTGTGCACCGGCTGCATGAATGGTACGGATGGTTTCTTCCGGATCGCTGTCACTTTCCAGATGAAAGGTGATCAGATCCGCACCGGCTTTGGCAAATTGTTCCACGTATTGCAGCGGATTGGTAATCATCAGATGCACATCCAAAAACAAATTGGTACAGTGGTCAATTGCCGCAAGTACCGGCATCCCGAATGTAAGATTCGGGACGAAGTGTCCGTCCATTACATCAAAGTGCAGCATATCCACACCGGAATGCTCCAGTCCCTCTGTCACTGCCGCAAGATTAGACAAATCCGCGCTTAAAATGGAGGCAGAAATTTGTATGTTGTTCAAAGTACTGTATCGCTCCTCTCGAAATCAGTCTGCGCCAAACGGGCTACGGACGTTGTCCCGTCCGAAAATTCCCCGTTTTTTGCTGTCATGCTGTACAAATCCAAACTTGCGTCCATTTTTGCAGAATCAGCTGACGGAAACAATACAGACAGGATTCCGGCAGTCTGTCAGATCCCATGCTGTATTGTCCTGATTTTTTCCTAATATCATTATATAATAAATCCGGATTTTCGTCAATAGCGTTTTTTCCGGAATCCTGTTCTTTTTCTGTATTTTGCTTTCTTTTTTCTGTGTGATGCCATTCTGCAATGCAAATTCATGGTGCTGTGCCTATTGCAAAGTGTGCAAACCGGCTGCGCAATTTTGTCGCATTCTCCTCTTTTTCCGGCATGTTTTTTTCTTCTGCCGGAAAATCTAAGTCAAAATATTGTAAATTTCCGCTGAAAAAGCTGGACAACCTTCCTAAAAAATTGTATAATAGATTAGAACGTTGGGAATTGTCTTTTTGTAAGCAGGCATTCCCGGCAGAATTACACAAAAATACACTTAAAATCCGATCAGGAGGCTCTACACGAACGAACAGGAAATCAAAGAGCAGCTTTGCGATATCTGCCATAAAATGTGACAGTTGGGATGGGTTGCGGCAAATGACGGAAACGTCTCCGTAAAGCTGGAAGACGGCACCTTTTTTGCTACCCCCACCGGCATGAGCAAAAGTTTTATTACACCGGATAAATTGGTACGCATCAATGAAAAAGGAGAAGTGCTGGAAGGTGCACCCGGCCTGCGTCCTTCTTCCGAAATCAAAATGCATTTGTGCTGCTACCGGGAACGTCCGGATGTGGACGCTGTTCTTCATGCCCATTCTCCGGTGGCAACCGGATACGCCGTTGCCAACAAAGCACTGGACGAATACACTATGATCGAATCTGTGATTGCAATTGGTTCTGTTCCGGTAACGCCCTATGGAACACCTTCCACCAACGAAGTGCCGGAGGCAATCAAGCCGTATTTGCAGGAACACGATGTGATGCTCCTGCAAAATCACGGTGCCCTGACTGTAGGCGCAGATTTGATTACTGCATACTACCGTATGGAAACATTGGAATTATTTGCAAAAATTTCCCTGAATGCCCACCTGCTGGGTGGCGCACAGGAAATCTCCCGGGAAAACATCGACCGACTTTGCAGCATGCGCGCACAGTACGGTGTCACCGGAAAACACCCCGGCTATAAAAAATACCCCAACGGACAGAACTAAGCTGTGAAAGCAATTTATATTTTTGCCAAGACAAGCTTTGTAATACATGCAAGCACAGGAGGACTCGATTATGCTGAAACATATTCCTGCAATTTTAACACCGGATCTTCTGAAAGTATTGATGGAAATGGGACACGGTGATGAAATCGTCATTGCAGATGGAAACTTTCCCGGTGCCGCCATTGCAAAAAGGCTTATCCGTCTGGACGGACACGGCGTTCCGGAGGTACTCCGGGCAGTGCTGCATTTTCTGCCGCTGGATTCCTATACCCCTAAGCCGGTGGGTCTAATGGAAGTCGTTCCCGGGGATCCGGTAGTCCCTGCAATCTGGGAGACATACCGAAGCATTCTTTCTGAAGAAGAGCCGGAGCACAGCGAAATCGAATATATTGAACGGTTCGCTTTCTATGAACGAGCCAAAAATGCCTATGCTGTCATTGCAACCGGTGAAACCGCAATTTATGCCAACATCCTTTTGAAAAAAGGCGTTGTTCTTCCGGAGGATGCATCATGAAGCGGTCTGTACTGGCGCTGGACTTCGGCGCTTCTTCTGGTCGTGCCATTCTGGCCACCTATGACGGCACTGCCATACACCTGCAGGAAGTACATCGCTTTGTCAACGAGCCACTTCTGGAGAACGGCCATCTGTTCTGGAATGTCCCGGAACTGATGAATCAGCTGGAAATCGGGCTGCAAAAAGCATTTCTGCTGGATTCCTATGAAAGTATCGGCATCGACACCTGGGGCGTGGATTATGGCTTGTTGGATAAGCGAGGCGTACTTCTGGAAAATTCCCGGCACTACCGGGATGGCCGTAGTGCCGGCTATCCGGAAAAGCTGGGAAAGGTTCTCCCCCTTTCCGAACTGTACCGGCGTACCGGCACACAGATCATGGATATCAATACTCTGTTTCAGCTGATGCAGCAGAAGGATGCCAAAGAATTAAAAGCCTGTGACAAGCTTCTGCTGATGCCGGATCTTTTCGCGTATTTTCTGACCGGAAGCATTTCTGCTGAACGCTCGATTGCCAGCACAACGCAAATGCTGTCCGCGCAAACTGGAAACTGGAATACAGAGCTGTTGGAACAGCTTGGCCTTCCTACTGCCCTGCTGCCGCCTTTGACTGAGAGCGGCAGTGCGAAGGGGGCGCTGTCTGAAGCGGTTCAGCAGCGGCTCACGCTGCCGCCTATTCCGGTCACTGCAGTGTGCGGCCACGATACCCAGTGTGCCGCCTTTGCCGCACCGGCCAAAACAAAGCCGTTCGTCTTTTTAAGCTGCGGCACCTGGTCGCTTTTCGGCACCATTCGAGATACGCCCATCTTGACAGAGCAAGCTGCTGCAATGGGGCTTTCCAACGAAATCGGGTATGATCAAAAAGTCACCTTCTTAAAAAATATCATCGGCCTCTGGCTTATCCAGGAGGCACGCCGGGAATATATCCGGCAGGACAAGCCGTTCTCTTTTGCTGAAATCGAAAGGATGGCCGCAGAAAGTCGGGAGCCTGCCTGCTATATTGACCCGGATCACGCAATGTTTACACCGCCGGGGAATATTCCAGAGCGTGTGCAGCAATTTTGTCAGGTCACCGGACAGCCGGTTCCGCAGAGTCCGGGGGCTGTCTTCCGCTGCATTTACGAAAGCCTGGCGCTGAAATACCGCAGTGCACTGGATGATCTGGAAACCTGCACCGGCGAAACATATCCAGTCATTCATCTGGTGGGTAGCGGCGCAAGAGATCACCTGCTCTGTCAGCTGACTGCAACCTATTGCCAGCGGCCTGTCGTTGCCGGCCCGGTAGAAGCTACCGTCTATGGAAACGCCGCCATTCAGCTGCTGTCTCTGGGAGCGATTGCTTCTCCGGAAGAAGCGCGGCGCTGTATTGCAGCATCTGAAACGCTTCCAATTTATACACCGGGAACATTTCCGGTACGTGCTTATCAAAAATATCAGAAACTATTCGGCAAAAGCTGAATTTATGGAGTGAGGTAATCAACATGTATCCAAAAATCGGAATCCGTCCTGTCATTGACGGCAGACAATTCGGTGTAAGAGAAGACCTGGAACAGCAGACCATGCACATGGCCAACGCTGCAAAGGATCTGATCGAATCCAATCTCCGTTATCCGGACGGCACAAAGATCGAGTGCGTCATTGCCCCCACTACAATTGGCGGCGGCGCAGAAGCATACGAATGCGAAACATTCTTTCAGACGCAGAATGTCTGCGCTACCCTGTTTGTGACACCGTGCTGGTGCTACGGCAGCGAAACCATAGATCTCAATCCGCTTGACCATAAAGGCAGTCTGGGGATTCAACGGTACAGAGCGCCCCGGCGCTGTCTATCTGGCCGCCTGCATGGCAGCTCATGCACAGCGTGGTTTGCCGGCATTTTCGATTTACGGCCATGATGTACAGGATAAGGACGACACCTCTGTTCCGGCAGATGTCCGGGAAAAAATCCTGCGCTTTGCAAAGTGTGCCATTGCTGTCGGCGTAATGCGGAATAAAGCATATGTAGGACTGGGTGGCGTTTCCATGGGAATTGCCGGCTCTTACTGCAATTCCGATTTCTTCTAGAAATATCTGGGCATTCGGGCAGAAATGCCGGTAACCATGATTCGTCTGAATATCCTCAACGGCACACAGCCTCTGCTGCAAATTGCAGAAGGATACACCGTGGACCTTCCGGATGAAATTCACAATTCCCTGGATGCCAGAACCGACAAAACCTGGCCGACCACATGGTTTGTGCCCAATCTCACCGGAGAGGGCGCATTTGCAGATGTGTATCATGTTATGGCAAACTGGGGTGCGAACCATGGCTGCCTGGCATACGGCCACATCGGCGCCGATCTGATCACACTGGCAAGCATGCTGCGGATTCCGGTTTCCATGCACAACGTACCGGAAAACCGGATCTATCGGCCGCACACCTGGAGTGCATTCGGCACCAAGGATCTGGAAGCCGCAGACTACCGTGCCTGCGAAGCTTACGGCCCGATTTATCAATAAGCAGAATCCTGCTGCAAGCTCTTGCAGCCTGCGCAGATTCTATATCAATTCAGTTGCGTAAAGAAAGCCGCCTTTGGGATGCACCCCGGAGGCGGCTTTCCTTTTCCCCATGATATACAGCGTCAGAAAAAATCGGAAAAAGACAAGTTTTGTCGAACATATTGCAGCAGATTTCATAGTATGCTATAATGAATTGTTCAATCAGAAAGGAGCTATGTATTCTGCAAAAGCAATCGTCTCAAATGCTTGCCGCGGCAATGCTAACATATGCATCTCTGCGGCAAAACTCGCCGGACTGCACCGCGGCTGCCTCCGGCATGGTGCGAACTGCATTCACCCGAAAGAAGGCCCTGCCGCAATCTGCTGCACCGCAAACGTTTCCGGATTTGACACTGCATTTTCTGCCGGGTAAGATTTCACAGCATACCATGCAGCTGCCGACAGCGTAACCAAAACACATTTTTCGGAAAAAAACATCTTTCCATCTGTCCGGAAACTGCAAGAGCACCTTATGGAAGTATTACCGCTTCCATAAGGTGCTCTTTTTAAAGCGCTGTTCCGCTTTTATTTCTTCTTTAGCTTTACCATCTGATACACAAAGACCTCTACAATAATCAGTCCCAGAAGCGATGCCCCTAATATAATCACTAACTTTACAGGGAATCCGCTTGCTGCGGCTGTATCCGTTTCTTTTTCTGGATTTGTATGCTTTTGCGTCTTTGTATTTGCACTTGTATTTGCATCCGCCTGATCACCGGTATCTGCGTCCTGCTCCTGCTGTTCCATCGCACCGGACGATGCGCTGACAACAATGCCGCCGTTGCTGTCACACAGGAATCCAGTCAGCCATGCCAAAGGTGCGTTCCAGTTAATGGTACACTCATTGACAGACCAGGCTTCAATATGATCCATATAGCACTTTGCCGGTGCAATTTCTCCTTTTTTCCAACCGCTGCCCTTTACCCAGGGATCCTGCATGCCGGAATTCGGGCCGCCCACCAGTACACCTGCCGGCGCAGTGGGAAATGCTTCGGCAATCTGTCCGGCCCAGAATCGATGGTGGGGATACATGACCGCATGCGTGCCATAGCCGGTCACATAGGACACATCCATAGGATTGCATCCCAGAAGATAATCTGCCGCAGACATCACGCCATCCAGATACTTCTGCTCTCCGGTCAGATCGTAGGCGCAGGCCAACACCACTGCATTATCCGCCACAAAGGAATTAGAACCCCAGACATAGCCGGTATCACTGTCGGAATTGCTGAGTGTGCTCTGCCCGAACGGCTGGCCATAGCCCTGCTCCGATTCGCGCTGGAGATGTGTATCCGCTGCATCAGAAACCGCTTTTGCTGCATCAGATGCGATTGTCTTGTCCTGACTCTCTCCAAACAATGCCAGAGAAAGCGTTCCCAGTGCCGCTGTATTGCCCCAGTCAAAGCTTCCCGGTGTATCCACATCTTCTCCTCCGGAAAGCGTCACCGGAACTGAGAGATAATGTGCAGATGCTTTCAGATCCTTCAAATAGGAAGCATCCCCTGTGGTCAGATACAGTTCACAAGCCGCCCAATAAAATTCATCCGTTGCATCATCGTCCCCATACGGGCCGCCGCCTATGGACTGATCCAGAGGCGCATACAAATCCGAATGCTTCTTTGCCGCTGCATAAGCTTTTTTCGCCGCATCCAGGCACTGATCTGCAAAGGATTTATCGTAGGTTTCCCAGAGACGCGCCGCCTGTGCACCGCAGGCAGCCAGATTCAGTGTCGCACAAGTCGTGGGCGGTTTTATAATCCGCTCTTCGGTATCATCTGCCGGCGCCATTCCCAGTGCAGTCCACTTGATATCATGCACCTTATGGTACACCATATCCTGATATTCGCCGTCCTGGACAATCATTTTCAGCATCCATTCCATTTCCCACCGTGCTTCGTCCAGAAGATCGGGATAGGAATTGTTCTGCTCCGGAAGATGCATTGTGCCGTCTGCATAGGCCGCCTCAGTTCCATTTTTCACGGCGCGCTCATACTGGTTTTGCATCATCCAAAGGGCAATGCCGCCATTAACAACATATTTGCCGTGATCTCCGGCATCATACCAGCCGCCGGTTACGTCCTGTGTGCCGCCATTGCTCTGTAAATCGTTCCAGTCGGTTGTAATCCGTGCCACATCACTGGAATGCCCTGACGCGTGTGCCAGCGCATCTGCATCCCCGGAGGTAATGTATTGGCTCTCTACCTCTATGCCGCTGCGGTTCTGATAGAAGTAATTCAGTGCATCATACAGCATACCGGAATAGGTTTCTGTTCCGCCAATGGTAAATTCCCGGCTTACCGCATCCCCTGTTTTTAAGGTATAGGTTCCCTCTGTTGTCACCTCGGAAAAGTCCAGCCGGTGTACCTGATCTCCAGAATCCGCATCTTCTCCCATAGGCTCTGATGTGCCGGTGTACACCTCTTCCCCGTTCAGATCCAGCAGAGAGAAGGAAACGCCATCCTTTTCCGAAGAAATCAGCGTGGCTTCCTTGGCACCATCTGCAAAATAGCCCACCTGGTTTGTCACAATATCAGCCCGTTCCCAGGTGTTGGCCGGTACATAGTCATTTTCATCGCTGTCCTTGCAAATCAGAGACATATTGTCAAACGTGAAAACAGTTCCTGCCGGAACAGTATCTCCACCGATATGAAACGCCCACTCTACTTCTGCGGTTCGGTTTGCCGTAAAAGTGCCGTGAAAGGAAACGGTCTGATTTGCAGTCAGATTCTGCACATTCCAATAGGAATCATACTGCCCGTCATCCGGATTTCCATGCCAGTCCTCGGTGAACGGCTCTGCCATATCTCCGATTTTTGTATAGTATGTACAGTTGTTGCTGGCCGTGATTTCATAGGCCACCTCGTAGGTGCATCCGGACACCAGCTTCAATCCTCTGTGCCGGAACTGACAATCCCAGCGGTCTTCTCCGCCGTTTGAGGCACCGCCTGGATTGACAATTGTAATTTCATACTTTCCGTCCCGAATCTCAAATTCCATTTCTCCCGGCGCAGATTCGCACACATGCCACGGCAGTCCTACACCATCCTCAAAGTCCGTCTGCCCCAGCTGCTGTCCGGCAGACACCGGCATCACACAGTTTCCCAGTACTGCCAGACACGCCGCGATTGACAGAAACTGCACACCAAATTGTTTCATTACAAACGCCTCCTCATGATTTTACTTTGTCATTACTATATCATATTTTGATCAATTTGTAAATACAAAATCGCGGATGTCCACTTTTTTTCATGTATTTTTTGAAGTTTCCTGCAAAATACTTGACAGAATCCTCGAAATCTCGTATAATGAAAGAATCGCTATGGAATCGTCAAAGGAATTTATATCGGAGTAACTGCGTATGATGGATTTATCCTATTTCTATATCATACGCAAATTTCCTATCCATTTCAGATGGGCACAGATCAAAGGAAGAAGGTGCATGACAATATGACAGGAATCGCTCTGGAAGGCGGTGCAGAACGCTGTTCTTTTTCAGCCGGTGTTCTGGATCAGCTCATGGAATGCGGTTTCACTGCTTCTGCTGTTTCCGGCACCTCTGCCGGTGCCGGATGTGCAATCAACTATCGTTCCGCGCAGACTGGCATCTCTCTGGAAATGATGAAAATGTCCCGGAAAAACCGCTACTTTGGATTGCAGCATATGGCGCAGACCGGGCGCTTTGTCAATCTGGACGATATGGTAGCACGCTATGCCCTGCAAATTGATTTTCCCACTTATTTTTCTTCTGCAACTTCCATTGATTTTACGGCAACCTGCTGTGAAAGCGGACTGCCGGCACATCTGAGTGGAAATCACTCCAAGCGGCAGCTTTTGACTGCATTAAAGGCCTCCTGTGCACTTCCGATTATTTGTCAGCCAGTGGAAATTGACGGGCTGCATTATGTAGACGGCAGCATTGCAGATCCGATTCCGTTTGCGCATCTGCTGGAAAACGGATGCAGCAAAGTTCTGGTCATTCTCACTGGTAGAGAAGACTGCCGCCCTACAGACTACCGAAAATTAAAACCGCTTCTCTGGAAGTACTATAAAAAATCTTATCCGAAACTATATCATGCGATTCTCAATCGGATTTCTCTTTATGAACAAAGTGTACATGCCATGCAAAGGGCAGTAGCAGAACAGCGTGTTTTCGTAATTCGCCCGCAAATACGCCCCATTCCCCTCTTTACACAGCGGCATGATAAAATTGATGTCTATTATCAGCACGGCAGATCGCTGGCAAAGGCCTGCTGGCCGGCCATCTGTGACTGGCTGCATGCGGACATTTTATCTGCCGCGGCAGAATTCCAGGAAATTCCTGCGACAAACACTTGCTTTACCACACAAACTGCCCTTCAGATATTTTAACTTATCATGACAAAAGGCTTCTCACCTATGATTTTGGTTGAGAAGCCTTTTTTGTATGCGTCTTGTTCCCATAAAAACACTGCCAGACAAGCACTCTTACATAGGATACAGCAAAATTTTCCGAAAAGACACAGGCGTATTTAGAACCTGTCTTCATAAGAAATATATGTGGATTTTCGAGCATAATTTTGTTG
>UQYK01000025.1 GCA_900545285.1 uncultured Ruminococcus sp. | reverse complement strand
CAGCAAAATTTGCCGAAAAGACACGTGTATACGCTTGTGAAGACAGGTTCTTATATTCGAGGCGGATGTTGTTTTTTCTGAATCAGCGAAAGCAGATCATCGTCTGTTTCGATCGACTGGATACTTTTATCCAGCAGGATACCGATGCAGTCCTGTACTTCTTCGGATGTAATGTGGATTTCCTGGTGCTTTGCCGAAATCCCGCTTATTTTACCCATTTCTGCATCTGATAATACGCGTCCCAGTGCAGAGAGGGAAAATGTGGCATGCTCCCGGACGCAGTCCAAAAAGTGCTGAAACACCTGCTGATACAGCGGTGAAGAAAATGCATCTGCTGTCAGCTTTGTACTGAGCCATTCCGCTTCTTCCGGACGGTTCAGCAGGTAACACAAGATGGTTTCCTCCGCGCGCGTTTCCTTCAGAGAAATGCTGCTTTGCGGTTGCTGCGGCTCCGGCCGTATGGTATGATCCATAATTTCTTTCCAGGCCTTTGTCTTTTCCAGGCGGTTTTTGGTGCGCAGATGCCGTTGCACCTGTTGTTCCAGCACATCCCTGGAAATATCCCACTGATTTGCCGTGCGGGAAAGATACACGTCCCGTTCCAGCGGATTCTGAATCTCTGCCAGAACGGAGACCATCCGTTTGAGCAGCTGGACTTTTCCGGCCTCCGTGGCAGTGTCCAGCCCTTCTGCACAGCGATCCAGGCGAAAATTTACCGCGTCTCCAGCTTGCTCCAGCAGCAGCCGGAACCGTTCTGAGCCATACTTTTTGATATACTCATCCGGATCTTTTGCGCCGGTCATATGTAAAATACGGGACGGCAGACCGACTTCGCTAAATCGGTTGATGGCCTTTTGCGTTGCAGTTTGTCCCGGGCCGTCACTGTCATAGGCAATGATAATTTCCTTTGCATACTGTGTCAGCTTTCGCGCCTGTTCCGGCGTGATGGCTGTTCCCAGTGTTGCCACCACGTTGGAAAAACCAGCTTGATTGATCGCAATAACATCCATATAGCCTTCGGCCAGAATCATATGGTTCGAACTGCTGTCCTTGGCAAAATTCAGGGAAAATAAGTTGCGCCCTTTATCGAATACCGGAGTTTTTGCCGTATTGAGGTACTTCGGCTGGCTGTCATCCAGCACACGACCGCCGAATCCAATCACAGCACCCCGCGTATCGACAATCGGGAACATGACGCGTCCCCGAAACGCATCATAGAGATTCCCCTTTGAGGAACGGTGCGCAACATTTGCAGCTAAGAGCTCTTCTTCCGTAAATCCCTTTTGCAGTAGGTGATCGGTCAGTGTGTTCCATTCTGCCGGCGCATAGCCCAGTCCGTATTTTCGAATGGTTTCCGGTTTCAGTTGACGGGAAACCAGATACTGCAAGCCGCGCTTGTCTGTGCCGCCTGCCAGCATCCGGAAATAAAAATTCGCCGTTTCTCGGTTGATGGCAAAAATACGGGTGCGCAGCCTTGCATGTTGTTCCGCTTCCTTGTCGTCTGGCACCTGTAGGCCGGATTTTTCTGCAAGAACCTTTACTGCCTCCGGAAATTCCAGGTTTTCCATGCGCCGCACCCAGGTGATAACATCACCGCCGGCACCGCAGCCAAAGCAGTAAAAGCTCTGGGTATCCGGAAATATTGTACAGGAAGGGGAACGTTCTGAATGAAACGGGCAATTACAGACATAGTGTCTGCCACGCCGGATCAGATTGACAGAATTGGCAGCAATGATTTCCATGGGGCAGGCCGCCCGGAGCTGTTCTAAAAAATCATCACTGTATGTCATTGCAAGCATCCTCCTTCCAAAATATAAAAGCTGGTTTCTGTTTGAAAAAGCGCCTGAATTTTATTCCCAGCCCTTTGGAATATACAAATTGGTGTACAAATCCACGGCATAGCCGTCACTCATGCCGGAAATATAGTCGCACACAGCACGGGGAAGATCTTCTTCCTCTGCGATTTTCCGGTACTCTTCCGGAAGTTCCGCCGGGTGGGAAATAAAGTGGGTGTAGAGTGTTTCCAATAGCAGCTTTGCCTTGTGCTCCTCCTGCTTGGCAATGGGATTATAGTACACGTGTTCAAAGAGGAAGGCATGGAGTTTATCATGCATCGCCTGAATATCCGGAGCCATGCCGATTTCTTCCGGCCCATGTACAATTACGGCACCCACCAGTGTGGTAATCCGTTTGGTTTTTGTGTCACCCAGAACCTCAATCACATCCCGGGGCAAATCATCCCGATGAAGGATTCCGGCACGAACAGCGTCCTCGATATCGTGGTTCATATAGGCGATTCGGTCTGCCACGCGGACAACATTGCCTTCCTTTGTATCTGCCACACGATTGGTATGGCAGAGAATGCCGTTGCGGACTTCTTCTGTTAAGTTAAGCCCTTTTCCCTTTTTCTCGATTTTATCCACCACGCGCAGACTCTGCTCATAGTGGCGGTATCCGTGGGGGCAGATGCTGTTGAGAATAGACTCGCCGCTGTGCCCGAAAGGAGAATGCCCCAGGTCATGTCCCAGTGCAATGGCTTCCGTCAGGTCTTCATTCAGGCGCATGGCACGGGAAATTGTACGGGCAATTTGTGCCACCTCCAGCGTATGCGTAAGCCGGGTGCGATAGTGGTCGCCGGACGGAGAAAGAAAAACCTGTGTTTTTCGTTTGAGCCGGCGAAAGGCGTTGCAGTGGAGAATCCGGTCTCGATCCCGTTGGAATTCCGTGCGGTACGGACAAGGTGTTTCCGGCTTTCTGCGCTTTGCATGCCCCAGATTCGGACATGCAAACGGACTTAGCATTTTCAACTCCTGTTGTTCCAGCTGTTCACGAATGATCATTGCAAAATCCCTCCACGGAAGATATGGTAACAGGCGATGCAGTTCAGGAAAACTGCCATACATTTATGATTACGCAGAAAAAGGGGAAAACTCCTCTTTTTTGTTTTGAGAAGATTTTCAGGGCAGTTTTTTTGCCTGACATGCCGAAAAATCAGCATACTGCAAATCGCCGGTTTCAATGCCGATATTGCCGTTTGTCAGGTCAATCAGATCGTGCTGCAAAGATTCCCACAGCGTATCCTTGACCAGAAGGTGCAGAATTACCTGATCTTCAAATTCCGTCTGCACCTGCAACAGATCTTCCTGGGGCAGGTGATAGGCGATTTTTCCGTACAGAGTATAATCAGCACGAATCGTAACCGGATAACAGAGCATCATGCGTTTGATCTGTGCTTGCTCTACAGCCAGGGCAGTGCTGTGGGAATAGGCGCGCACCAAACCATTTGCACCCAGAAGTACGCCGCCGAAATAACGTGTGACCACACAGCAAATGTCTGTGAGATTTCGTTTTTGTAATACATCCAGCACCGGAACGCCGGCTGTTCCCTGGGGTTCTCCATCGTCAGAATAACGGGAGGCATTTCCTTCCCGTAAAATATATGCATAAACATTGTGTCTGGCTCTCCGGTGCTGACGGCGGATCTGTTCAATAAAGGAAACAGCCTCGTCCTGTGTCTGTACCGGAGATAAATAGGCAATAAATTCGGATTTTTTTTCGACAAAGGATGCCGTCGCCGGGGCGGCAATAGTTTGGTATCCCATAAAATTTGTTACCCTCCAGGTAGACAAAAAAGGACGGTACATGGATACCGTCCCCTCTTTGTTGTGAATAGGTCTGGAATTAGTCCAGATTGAAACGCTTCTTGAAACGATCAACACGTCCGCCAGTATCAACCAGCTTCTGCTTACCAGTGAAGAACGGGTGGCACTTTGAACAGATTTCCACCTTGATATCCTTCTTTGTAGACATGGTTTCCATTACGTTGCCGCAGTGACAAGTGATGGTTGTCTTTTCAAAATTCGGATGAATGCCTTCTCTCATGGGGTTTCACCTCCTGTGTCTGTTGTTTTCTATTAACAGCAGCCCATCGGCCATCGCGCCGACAGTAGTCCTGTGAATATCATTTTTTTGCGGCATGGCCGCTACAGTTTTTAATTATAGCACACTTTTCGATGCTTGTCAATCCTTTTTTTCAAAAAATTTGCGTATGCAGAAAATCAATGAGGTCATCCGTACCAATATATTCTTTGGCGTGATAAATCCAGACGTTTCCGGCAGGGAACACCAGCGTATATACTTGTCCTCTTTTACGAACTTCTCTGAGATCTGCCCATGCAAAGACTCGCTTTTTCCCGAATGTGCTGTGCTTTTCCAGAAGGCTGTCTGTATAGAAAATTCGGTAGTTTCGCCGCATCAGAATGAAATAAACGCCAAGCAGGCTGAGGAGCAGAAACAGAATGCCGCAGACAAAGGAATCCCAGTCTGTCCTGTCATCTGCCCAGATCACCAGGCCTAGAATGCCGAATCCCAAAAGCACTGCGAAAAAGACTGTGCCAGCGATGCCCACAGTTTTTGCAATCACCACGCTTTTCTCATACTCATGTGCCTCTTGTTCTTTGGTAATCCGGCTGTCCTCCCATTTGTTCCACCGGTTTAAAACGATTTTTCCAGCAATGCAGAAACTACATGAAGGAAGGCTGAAAGCATTATGCGCCTCCTAACTGTTTCAGGTAGGCATTGAATGCCCCAGGGGAAAAGACGGCTTCCGTTTCCAGTGCCCATTCCAGTTCGGCCAGATTGTCACTGTCGGACTCCATTTCCTTTGCGAAAAGCTGCCAGATGCGAAGTCGTCGGAGTTGTTCCTGTAACTCCAAGCGGTGCAGAATTGTCAATACTGCACACACGGAAAAGAGCAGCTGCTGTACAAAGGAAAGGGCAGATTCTGTAAAGGCTGCCCGGAGATAGTTCCGGTAAAGAAAATCAAATGCAAAAGCGCGAATTTCCGCATCCAATGGCTGTGAAACAGAAAACGGCTGTGCATCTGACTTTTTCGCTGCCTGCGTCAGAATATCGTTCCAATCCTGTGTGAGGATTTCGCAGGAATCCAAAATTGCGAGAAAATGCTCTTCCATGAGAACTTCGCAATTGTCTGTGACGATGCTGTTGTTTTCCCATTGACAGACCAGTTGCAGGCATTGCCGCAATTGCTCCAAAGCAGGCCGGCTGGTATCCCGAATCAACTGAAACAGTTCACTTCGCTGCCGCTGTAAGGCTTGCATTTTTGCCGGATCATATTCTGGAAGGTCACCGATTAGCTCCGGATGCTGTTCTTCTATAAGAATCAGTTGTTCCGGTGTCCGGGTGAGTAACAGCCGCGCCGCCTCCGGACAGGACAAGGAAAGATCATACTCGATAAAATCACCGTAATCCTGTGTGATTCTTGGAAATTGCCGGCAGGTGTCACAGAGCGCCGCTTCTCCCAGTGCAGATTGAATATCACAGAGATGATGCTGATTCCAGAAAGGACAGCGGCTGTCAGAGCCTTTGAAAAGAATATCTCCATCTGCATCTTCAGTCATGGCATGGCGCAGTCGTTCTCCCAAATCACCGGGAATCGAAGCATACTGTACTGCACTTTCCGGATCGACAACAATTTCCCAACCGGTGCAGCAGCTATCCGGGCATTTTTCCGCAATGCAATGAAACTTTTGATATTCCGGTACAAAAACGCAGAGCATCGTTTGTCACCTCGTTTTTTCAAATTTGCTCTTCTTATTATAAAAGATTTCCTGCAAAATGTCAAATTGCATCAAAAAGCGCCTTGCTTTTTGATGCAAGACGCTTTTTTACGCTTTCGTGTGTATTTCCTTGAAATCAAAATCAGGATTCAGCAAAATCCACTGCCCAAATCTTTGCCCAAATCATTGCACGAAGTGCGCTCAGATCCATACCATTTAATGCATTATCCTGATTGAGGTCAGCATTGTGGAACGCTTCTGTTGTCAGTTCTGCATCACCGAGAAGGTATTTCTGGAGCAGAACAATGTCTGCAATAGATACGGCACCGTCATAATTGACATCGCCCAGCAGAACTTCCGGATCCGGATCTGGGTTGGGATTGGGGCTTTCGTCCAGAGTTGCTGCGGCAATGGAAGCAACCTTATAGATCGTCATATCGGAGCCGGCACGTGCAAACAGGTGTGCAGCTGTGCTCAGATCACCCCAGGACTTCGACATGCTCTCAGAAGAATAGTATGCGATGCCCTTTTCCTCATCGATATCATATGCGCTGATTTCCGTCCAATTGCCCCATTCTGCATCGCAGAGTGCCAGAATCGGTGCCACTGTTCCGTCATAGCGAATGGCAATTTCACGGGTGCTGCCCAACTGCTCTGCTGTAACATTCAGTCCTGGTGTGCAGTTCCCGCCGTTGCCGTCAGACGCAATCAAATTCAGACCGCTTGCGTTCTCATAGAGAATATCGCCGCTGTCAATATCGGCATGCTTCCAGCTGGGCAGGTGGCTTTCGCTGCCCCATACCACGCTGTTGTCCTGCATAACGGTCATCATCGCATCTACAACCGGTTCCGAAGCCTCATACCAAGTGTTGTCGCTGCGGTTAACGTAACCGTGTGCCTCCGAAGCGGAAACGGAATTGGTAATGGCGTTGTTGTCCCACAGTACACAGGGAATGCCCAGCTTCTTGGTCCAGGTGAGGTAATAGGTTGCCCAGTCACATCTTGCTTCTGTGTTATTGAAGTTTGATGCGCTGAATTCGCCCATAACAACGGGAATATCTTTGTCTGTGAAATAGTACTGGATATCTGAGAACAGCGTATCCAGATCACCCTTGTTCTTGTTGGAAAAAGTGGTGTGATCTCCGTCACCCATTGCAAAATCATACGGAGTATAGGCGTGGAGTGAAACGGCAACATAGTCATCATCCGGCACAACCAGAGAAGAGTACGAGCTTGCATATGCAGAAGCCGCGTAAGGGGGAATCATCAGCAAGCGTGTATCCTGGTAAGGGGAATCAATGGAGCGGACAGTATTGACAAAGTCGGCATCCAGCTTGTTTACCACTTCATAGCACTCTGCGTTGCCCTGCCATTCATAGGAAGTCCCAATCTGTCGAGGTTCATTCATGCCCTCAAAAATCAGATGCTGGTCGTAATCTTTAAAGTAAGTGGCGATCTGTGTCCACATCTGCTTTAAGCGCTCAGACATTTCATCATATGCGGTAGGAAAGTCGGAACGGTTGATCCATTCTTCATGGTGAATATTCAGAATGACATACATATCCTGCTGGTAGGCATAGTCTACCACTTCCTTTACACGAGCCAGCCATTCTTCCTTGATCGTATAAACCGGATTTCCGTTTTCATCTGTAGAAGTGGTAACTTCCGGATACCAGGTTGTGGGAATCCGGATGGTGTTAAAGCCCTTTGCCTTTACCGTGTTGATCAGTTCCTGTGTTATCTTCGGGTTGCCCCAGCTGGTTTCATGGTAAGACAGACCGGCACCGGTGGCATCCAGGGAATTGCCGATATTCCAGCCGATGGTCATGTTTTGGGTGATGTCTTTTGCCGTCATAGTGCCTTCGGCAGAAACTGTGCCTGAGAAAATAACTGCATTGGACAGCAACATCACAGCAGCCGTTCCGGCGGCAAAGAGATTTCGAAATTTCATAAGTTCTTCCTCCATAAATAATACTGTATGAAAAAATACTGGAACGATAACATACTTTCTTTTATTATATCATGGCACAGCAAAAAAGTCAACGAATATTTTCCTATTTTTCCTCGTTTTCTGTACAAAATGCAGACGTACATTTGTGAATTTTGCCGAAAAAGTCCCGGCCTGCAAAAGCGCAAGACCGGGACTGAATCGAAACGATGTAATTCTATTGTTAGCTCTGATTTTCCTTTTCAATCAGGAATTCACCGCAGTACATTTTGCGGAGCTTTGGCTTTTCAATTTTACCGGTTGCATTTCGGGGAACCGGTGCAAAAATGATCTTCCGCGGCCGTTTATACCGAGGCATACCCAGGCAGAAGTCATTGATTTCCTCTTCTGTGCAGGTCTGTCCCTGCTTGATTTCTATAATTGCAGTGGCAATTTCACCCAGCCGCTTATCCGGCAGACCGATTACGGCAACATCCTTGATCTTATCAAACTTACTCATAAAGTTTTCGATCTCAACCGGGTAAATATTTTCACCGCCGCTGATAACCACGTCTTTCTTGCGGTCTACCAGGAAATAGAAGCCGTCCTCATCCTGCCGCGCCATATCTCCGGTATAGAGCCAGCCGTCATGCAACACTTCGGCCGTTGCTTCCGGGTTGTTATAATAGCACTTCATGACACCGGGGCCTTTGACTGCCAGTTCGCCCACTTCTCCCTGGGGAACCGTCTGGCCGTTTTCGTCTATGATCTTGACTTCCCATCCGTAGCCGGGAACACCGATTGCGCCGACCTTGTGGATATTTTCCACGCCCAAGTGAACGCAGCCCGGGCCGATGGATTCACTCAGGCCGTAGTTGGTGTCATACTGATGGTGCGGAAAATATTCCTTCCAGCGCTTGATCAGGCTTTGGGGCACTGGCTGTGCGCCAATGTGCATAAGCCGCCACTGATCTAACTGGTAGTCCTCCAGATGCACGGTGCCGTTGTCCAGAGCTTCCAGAATATCCAGCGCCCACGGCACCAGCAGCCAGACAATGGTACATTTTTCCTTGGAGACAGTTTGCAGAATGGTCTGCGGATTTACGCCCTTGAGCAAAACCGCGCGGCCGCCGGTCAGCAGACTGCCGAACCAGTGCATCTTTGCACCAGTGTGATAGAGCGGAGGAATACACAGGAAAACGTCCTCTTTCGTCTGGTGATGGTGATTCTGCTCCACCTTGCACGCATGCATCAGGCTCTGGTGCGTGTGCAGAATTGCCTTCGGGAATCCGGTTGTGCCGGAAGAAAAATAAATTGCGGCATCATCTTCATCAGAAATCGGCACGCCGGGGGAAATGCTGGCGCAGTTGGAGGTCAGCTTGTCATAGTCCTCTGCAAAGGATGGGCAGTCGCCGCCCACATAAAACAGAATCCGGTTTTTGCTGATAGATTCTGCAACGGTTTCAATTCGGCCGATAAATTCCGGGCCGAACACCAGCACATCTGCTTCCGCAAGATCCAGGCAATACTTGATCTCTTCGGCACTGTAGCGGAAATTCATCGGAACGGCCAGCGCACCAGTTTTCAGAATACCAAAATAAATCGGAAGCCATTCCAGGCAGTTCATCAGCAGAATTGCCACCTTGTCGCCTTTTTTGACACCGCGGCTGATCAGCAGCTGTGCAAAGCGGTTGGCCTTTTCGTTGAAAACATGCCAGGTGATTTCCCGGCGATACCAGAAGGAGGAAGTGGGCTGAATCAGATCATAGTCTTTCCAGAGCATTCTGGGCGTTTCCTGAATCTGCGGATTCACTTCAACCAGGCAGACATCACTGCCGTATTTTTTTGCATTTTCTTCTAATAAATCCGTAATAGGCATGATTTTGTTACTCCTGTTCTTCCGCAGCGCCGGTGTAGCTGTACCCGGTGAGAAAAGCGGTCTGATTGATGGCAATGGTTTTCGGCGGAACCGTGTCTGCGATCACCTGGAGCCATTCTTCCTTGGAAAATTGCATGTGCTGTGCCGCAACTCCCAGAATAATCGTATTGAATACACGGGGATTTCCAAGCTTCTTTGCCTCTGCTGTCGCATCAACGGCAAGTACCTTATATTTTTCGCGCAGTGTCTTCAGAATGTGTTCTGGATAAGCTGCCGCGCCAATTACAACCGGCATGGGATCGATGCGTGTATCATTGACAATAATGGCACCGTCCGGTTTCAGGAAGTGTGCATACCGCAGTGCTTCCAGACGCTCAAATGCAATCAGGATGTCTGCCTGTCCCTCTTCTACAATCGGCTCTGCGACAGAAGCTCCGTAGCGTACAAAGGTAACTACGCTACCGCCGCGCTGTGCCATGCCGTGTACTTCAGAAAGTTTTACATCATAGCCGCCGGTTAATGCAATTTTTCCCAGAACCCGGCTGGTAAGCAGCGTGCCCTGTCCGCCCACGCCGACAATCATAATATTTTTCGATTCCATTATGCTTTGCCTCCTTTTTCACGCGGGATCAGCTCAATGGCCTGGAACTTGCAGCGCTTTGCACAGAGTTCGCATCCGTTGCACATAGCCGGATCAATTTTCGGAATGCCGTTTTCCTGCTTGATCATTGCCGGGCATCCAGGTGTCAGACATTGGCCGCATTTTTTGCAGGCATCCTCGTGAATGATGCATTTGCCCTTCGGGACAAATTCTTTCAGCAGGGCACAGGGGGACTTTGTGATAATGACAGAAAGTGCATCCCGCTGGGTTTCTTCTTTCAGGAGCTTTTCCAGACCTACAATATCGAAGGCATCAATTTCATAGACATGTTCAATGCCCATTGCTTTACAAAGATAATAGATGTTGATGGCATAGGTAGGATCACCCTGGAGCGTCTTTCCGGTAGCCGCATGATCCTGGTGGCCGGTCATGCCAGTAGTAGAGTTGTCCAGGATAATAACTGTGCCGGTGGCCTGATTGTAGACCATGTTCATCAGGGAATTGACACCAGTGTGGAGGAAAGTAGAATCGCCGATGAGCGCAACCCAGTTTTTCACGTAGTCCTTGCCTTTGGCCTTTTCCATGCCGTGGAGCGTGGAGATGCTGGCGCCCATGCAGACATTGAAATCCAGGATTTCCAGCGGTGCTACAGCACCCAGTGTGTAGCAGCCGATATCGCCGGCACCGTGAAGTTTCAGCTTTTTCAGAACGGAAAATACGCTGCGGTGCGGACATCCGGGACAGAGAATCGGGGGCCGACCCGGTGCCTTGGCTGGTGTGTCCGTTTTTACTTCTTCATGCAGAATGGCTTTCCGCAGCATATTGGCGCTGTACTCGCCCTGAACGGTGAAGATTTCTTTGCCCACAACCGGAATTCCCCAGGCGCGGATCTGTTCTTCCATAACTGGTTCCAGTTCTTCAACAACATAAAGCGTTTCCACCTGCTGTGCGAACTCTTCAATCAGCTTTCTGGGAAGGGGATGTACCAGCCCCAATTTCAGAACAGAGGCATCCGGCAGTGCTTCCCGGACATACTGATACGGAATTCCGCTGGTGATTACGCCAATTTTGCGGTCACGGTATTCTGTCCGGTTGATATCAAAGTGACAGGCATCTTCGGCCATCTGCTTGAGACGCTGTTCCACAATAATATGCCGCTTCCGGGCATTTGCCGGCATCAGGACATTCTTTTCAATATTTCTGACATAAGGCTTATCCGGCACTTCAACCCGTTCCTCCGGATGAACCACACCCTGGGAATGGGACAGTCTGGTTGTGGTACGCACAATGATCGGCGTATCATAGGTTTCGCTGTATGTAAACGCAAGCTTTGTGAAAATCCGTGCTTCTTCGCTGTCAGACGGTTCCAGAACCGGCACCATGGCTGCACGTGCTACCATCCGGGTGTCCTGTTCATTCTGAGAACTATAGATCCCCGGATCATCAGCTGCAACCAGAACCAGGCCGCCGTTTACGCCGGCATAGGAGATGGAATACAGCGGATCGGATGCAACATTGACACCAACCAGCTTCATGGAAGCCATAGCGCGAGCACCGGCAATAGATGCACCGATTGCCACTTCCATGGCAACCTTTTCATTCGGAGACCATTCTGCATAAACTTCCGGATATTTTGCAATACATTCACTGATTTCAGTACTTGGCGTACCCGGATAAGCGGCAGAGACCTTTACGCCTGCTTCATAAGCGCCCTGTGCAATGGCCGCATTCCCGAGCATAATTTTGGAATTGTTCAACAGATTCCCTTCTTTCGATTCAATAGTGATAGAAATACAACGCCTGCTGTGGGCGCTGTGCTACATCTACATATTATAATACATTTGGAGCAAAATCACAAGGTGTTTTGCAAGTTTTGTATAATGCGCACATTTTTGACATGCATAAATTGACAGATTCTACAAATGCAAAAGCGACACCCGGCAAAAAAGAAAGCTTACTTTGCCAGGTGCCGCTTTTCACTTTATGAGAACAGCTTCTTATTCAAAAGAATCAAAATCAATGGTGTTCAAAAGGTCTTTCAGTGCAGCCACTTCGTCTGCAGAAAGGGTTACGCCCTTGCCCATTTTGCTGTGATCCGGTGCCCAGTCTCGGAGATCGTATTTGGGTTCTCTTTCGTTCCAGCTTACTAAGTTCAGTTCCTTGTTCCAGCCCCGTGCATTTTCGCCGATTACGCCTACATGTTCCACGATTTCGTATTTCAGTTCTGCCATTTTCTCGTTACTCCTCAATTAAAATAGAATTGTACAGGATCCCTGTGCATGTGTTTCATTATACAAGAATCTCATGGAAAATGCAACCGCTGCAAACAAGACTTTTTGGAAATCGTTAATTTTACTAAAAACATTAAGACTATTTCAAGCATTGTATTCTATAATGACAACAGAAACAAAATATACGAAAGGAGGAACCTGTACAGTATCTCACTGTACAGGGCGGAATATGGCAATTCAGACATTCGCCCGAAAGGAACTCAAATTTCTCCTGACCGCAGAGCAGTTTCACGCAATCCAGTCCCTGCTGGATCGCTATATGCAGCCGGATCCGTTTTGCGTAGATGGAAAAGAATATGGCATTTACAATGTATACTATGACACGCCGGATGATTACATGATCCGGGAGTCCTTGTCCAAGCCGTATTATAAAGAGAAGCTGAGGCTTCGCAGTTATCTGTCACCGGCACAGCCCGGCGATACCGTTTTCCCGGAAATCAAGAAGAAAATCGGCGGTATTGTCAATAAGCGGCGTGTGACAATAACGCTGGAAGAAGCGGAGGCTTACATGCAGCATGGCATTCGGCCGCATTTCGGCGGAAAATACATTCAGGAGCAGGTGATGGATGAAATCGACATGCTTTGTGCCCGCTATGCGCCGCTTCTGCCCAAAGAATACATTAGTTATCAGCGTGCCGCTTTCTTCGGAAAGGACGATCCGGACTTCCGGCTGACCTTTGACCGGGCATTGACAGGAAGGCGAAGTGAAGTGACACTGTCCCAGCAGAGCTATGGGGATCTTCTGATTCCGGAGGACTGCCGCCTGATGGAAGTGAAAATCGCGGAATCCATGCCGATGTGGCTGGCAGAGGAACTGGCAGCCTTTCAGATTTACAAGACCAGCTTTTCTAAATACGGCCGTGCCTATGAAATGTATGTCCAAAACCAGCTGGCCTGGAACCGGCCTCAGCTGCAATTAGAGAAAAGGAGACGTTACGATTATGCTTAACACAATTACAACAATGCTTTCAGAGTCTGCATCTGATCTTTCTTCCCTGGTGTCTACATTTGCTTCCGGAAAGGGAGCCGCTTCTGTTACGGATATGCTGGTGGCACTGCTGTTTGGTGTCCTGATGGGATTTCTCATTAGTTTGGTTTACATCTTTACCCACCGCAAATCCGGCTACACCCAGAGCTATGTAATGACATTGCTGATGCTGCCGCCGATCGTTGCCATTGTGCTGGTTATGATCAATTCCATGGCAAGTGCCCTGAGTCTGGCCGGCGTATTTACCCTTTGCCGTTACCGGACGGTTCCGGGAGATCCAAAGGATATCACCTATGTTTTCTTTGCAATGGCAACTGGCGTGATCTGTGGCATTAACGGCGGCGGACACCTGTGGTTTGTATTCGTCTTTTTCGCAATTATCGCAGCTGTATTGATCCTGATTGAAGTATTTCAATATGGTTCTTGCAAAACCAGCAGCATGACACTGAAAATCACCATTCCGGAAAACTTAAACTACATCGGCCTGTTCGACAAGATTTTGGATCAGAATACCACCAGCTGGCACCTGAAACGGGTTAAGACAACGAATTTTGGATCCTTGTTTGAACTGGTCTACAGTATTGAAATGAAAAACGATGTGGATCAGAAACAGTTTATTGACGATCTCCGGAAATTAAACGGCAATTTGACGGTAATTCTGTCTCTGTACAAGTTTCAGGATCAGGTTTATGACCCCAAGGTTTAAAAAACAATTGCTATTTGCTTTTCTTTTTGAAGCAGAAATTCATATTTTAGAAATAACCGCAGGTAAACTCTGCGGTTATCTTTTCTTTTCAAAAACTTGCATAGCAAATTATATAATGTGCTTGACAAATTGTTGTTATGTGGTATAATAAAAATAAAGAATCGGACAGGAGGTGATTCCATGAAGCGCAGTACATACAGTTTAATTCTGATGGATGATGTAGTGGCCGCCATAGATTTGCTGGCAGAGGAACAGGGGACAAGCCGTTCTAATTACATCAATCAGATTCTGGCGGAGCACGTACAATGCATTACGCCGGAACAGAGAATGCAGCGGTTGTTTTCCTGTTTATCCCGGCAGATGAATGCTTCTCTCCGTGTGCAGGAGCAAGGCTCTGATGCCATGCTGTCGATCTTAGGGGCAGTGCAATATAAGTACCGTCCCACCATTCGATATCGGGTAGAGCTTTTACGAGACCTGCGGAAAGAAGAAATCGGGCAGCTGCAAATCTCCTGCCGCACCCAGAGTCAGACGTTGCTGCAGGCGATGGATTGTTTCTTTCAATTCTGGGTAAAATTAGAGTGCGCCTATTATCCGGAGAGTGCCTGCGGACAAGGACTTTATCAGATTCAAAACGGCCGCATGAAACAAGCACTGCTGCGGCATGGAGTATCGGAAGAGGAGGATCTGGGAAATGCAGTAGGAAACTATATTTGTATGCTGCATGCGGTGCTGCAATCTTATTTTACAGGATTACAGCAGCAGCTTCCGGCACCGATCCTGTATCACACGCTGGAACAGCAATACAGATCTATTCAGAAAAATTGGACACGGACATTGTAGACAGATAGACAAAAGAGAGAAAAATCACAGCGTGCTGTCAGAGCACATTGTTAAGTTGAGGAGGTTATCCATATGAATGCACAGAAATTGACACAAAAATCTTTGGAAGCCATTCAGGCAGCAAACGGCCTTGCGGTTGAAAACCAAAATCAGCAGATTGAACAGGTTCATCTTATGAGCGCTCTGTTAGGGCAGGAAGGCGGCCTGATTCCACAGCTGTTTGAAAAAATGGGTGTGGCAGTGGACAATGTACAAATTCAATTAAAGCGTGCCATTGATCAGCTTCCGGCTGTTACCGGAAGCGGCCGAAAAGCGGATGAAGTCTATGTTTCACAGGACGTAGACCGTGCATTGCGGGAAGCAGAAAAAGAAGCCGGCCGCATGAAAGACGATTTCGTCTCTGTAGAACACCTGGTTCTCGGATTGTTCGATGCAATGGACAAGAATCTGAAAGAGGTCTTAAAGCCTTTTTCTGTGACGAAAGAGGCTTTTTTGGAGGCGTTGATGAAGGTACGGGGCAATCAGAGAGTAACGGATCAGAATCCGGAGGAAACCTATGATGTGCTCGCAAAATACGGACAGGATCTGGTAGAACGTGCACGTGCCGGAAAACTGGATCCGGTTATCGGTCGGGATACGGAAATCCGGAATGTGATCCGGATTCTTTCCCGAAAGACCAAGAATAATCCGGTTCTGATCGGGGAACCGGGTGTCGGAAAAACTGCCATTGCAGAAGGTCTTGCTCTGCGAATTGTCAGAGGAGATGTTCCGGATAATCTGAAAGATCGAAAGATCTTTTCCCTGGATCTGGGCGCATTGATTGCCGGCGCAAAGTACCGGGGCGAATTTGAGGAGCGTCTGAAGGCTGTCCTGAATGAAGTCAAGAAAAGTGAAGGCGGCATCATTCTGTTCATAGACGAACTCCATACTATTGTAGGTGCCGGAAAATCTGATGGCGCAATGGATGCCGGAAATCTGCTGAAGCCGATGCTGGCTCGGGGCGAACTCCACTGTATTGGCGCGACAACGCTGAATGAATATCGTCAGTACATTGAAAAGGATGCCGCACTGGAACGGCGGTTCCAGCCGGTTCTGGTAGAAGAACCGACTGTGGAAGATACCATTTCCATTCTCCGCGGCTTGAAAGAGCGGTATGAGGTATTCCATGGTGTTAAGATTCAGGATCAGGCGCTGATTGCTGCGGCAACCCTTTCCAATCGGTATATCACTGATCGTTTCCTGCCGGATAAGGCAATTGACCTGGTAGATGAAGCCTGTGCAATGATTCGTACAGAAATGGACTCTATGCCTACAGAGCTGGACGAGATACGCAGAAAGATCATGCAGCATGAAATTGAAGAGGCTGCCTTGAAGAAGGAAGATGACAAGCTTTCTCAGGCACATCTGAAAGAAGTGCAGCAGGAGCTCTCGGAAATGCGGGATCAGTTCCACGAGATGAAGGCAAAGTGGGAAAACGAAAAAGACGCAATCTCTAAAGTGCAGAAACTCCGGGAAGAACTGGAGCAGGTGAATGCAGAGATTGAACGGGCAGAACGGGACTATGACCTGAACAAAGCTGCTGAGCTGAAATACGGTCGTCTGCCGCAGCTGAAGCAACAGCTGGAGCAGGAGGAAGCCATTGCCGAAAAGCAAAAGGAAAACAAAAATTCACTGCTCCGGGACAAAGTTACTGAAGAAGAAATCGCACGGATTGTGGGACGCTGGACAGGAATTCCGGTGGCAAAGCTCATGGAGGGAGAACGGGAAAAGCTCCTGCACATGGACGAGATTCTGCATCAGCGTGTGATTGGCCAGGACGAAGCTGTCGAAAAAGTCAGCGAAGCTATTCTGCGTTCCCGTGCCGGCATTCAGGATCCCAACCGTCCGCTTGGATCGTTCCTCTTCCTGGGGCCGACCGGTGTCGGAAAAACAGAACTGGCCAAGGCATTGGCAGAAGCGCTGTTTGACGATGAAAACAACATTGTCCGGATTGATATGAGCGAGTATATGGAGAAATTCAGCGTGAGCCGTCTGATCGGAGCGCCTCCGGGATATGTAGGCTATGAAGAAGGCGGCCAGCTGACAGAGGCAGTACGTCGGAAGCCTTACTCTGTTGTGCTTCTGGACGAGGTGGAAAAAGCGCATCCGGATGTCTTTAACATTCTGTTGCAAGTGCTGGATGATGGACGGATTACCGATTCGCAGGGCCGCACGGTTGACTTTAAGAATACCATTATCATTCTGACTTCAAACCTGGGTTCTCCTAATATTCTGGAAGGAATGGACAGCGAGGGCAATATTTCTCAGGAAGCGCGGAACGAAGTGCACGCATTGTTGCGGCAGCAGTTCCGGCCGGAATTCCTGAACCGTCTGGATGAAATCGTCTTCTACAAGCCCCTTATGAAAGCAGAGGTATTCCGGATTGTGGATCTGCTGCTGAACAAGCTGCGGAAGCGTCTGGAAGAAAAGCAGCTGGAACTCGTCGTCAGCGATGCTGCAAAGGAGTATATCGTTGCACAGGGCTATGATGTCAACTACGGCGCACGTCCGCTGAAGCGCTTTATTCAGTCAAAGCTGGAGACCATTGTTGCCAAAAAAATGATCGCTGACGATCCGGCACCGGGCACCGTCATTGCAATCGATTATGACGGTACAAAGCTGATCGCAAGATAAATCTCCCTATTTTCCGCGCTTTTCTGCGGTTTACAGAGAAACTGCATTTCAATCGGTTTTTTGAAAAATCAGCTGAAATTTTATGTGTTTTTCCATAAAAAAACCACCGAAAACAGGCCGAATTCCGTGCAAATGTCATTTTTCTCCGAAAATCTTGACAAATGATTTGGAATGGTATATAATTCGTATTAGATTACAGACAGGAAATGCTTTCTGTCCGCCTGTCGCAGGCGGTGTCGTGTTTTCCTGTCCATATTATGGAGGAGCACTTTATGACAAAAACTGATCTGATTGAAAAGCTGAACAAGGAAAATTACTGCACAAAGAAGGATGCGGAAGCACTGGTAAATGCAGTATTTGATGCAATCCGTGAAGCACTGGCTTCCGGTGATAAAGTAACCATTTCAAAGTTTGGTACTTTTGAAGTACGGGAACGCAGCGCAAAGGAATGCAAGAACCCGAGAACCGGCGAGCCGGTACAGGTTGCTGCTTCGAAGGCACCGGTATTTAAGGCAAGCAAGAATCTGAAGGAATCTGTAAACGTATAATAGGGCAGGAGGAATGAAAGATGCCGAGACCGAAGAAAACTGACAGTACCCAGACGGCAGCTGCAAAAACAACTGCTTCCAAGACAGTGAAGAAAGCCGCACCTGCTGCGGAAACTGCACCGAAGAAAACAACACGCGTCCGGAAAACTGTAAGTGTTACATTGCAGTTCGCCGGAAAAGAGTGGGCAACTGATGTTCTCACCAACCGTGCTATCGTCGCATGGTCCGCAGAGCACAGCAAGCCTAAGACAGCGGCAAAAGAGATTCAGCTGTATGTAAAGCCGGAAGAAGAAATGGTGTACTACGTGATCAACGGAGATTCCGGTTCCTTTTCCATTTAACTGTTTTTATGATAATCCTGGCTGGGAAAAACCAGTCAGGATTTTTTTATGCCCTTTTGCAACAAAGAAAAAAGGGACAGGTTGTTTTCGGAATAGAAACAACCTGTCCCTTTTTCAAAAAAATCAGTTCCAATTCAACTTAGGATTCCAGCTTTTCAATATCGCCTGCGCCGGAGCCGACTTCATAGCCGGTTACTTCCAGTGCGCTGGTATCGTATGTGACACGGAGAACCATTGCGCAAATGCCGGGGCAGTTGGAGATGCTGTAACGAACAGTCACTTCATCGCCCTGGTTTCCCTTTGCAGTTCCTGCAATCAGTGTGCAGCCGCTGCCGGCAGAACCTTCCTGCTTCTGGGATGCGCTGCCGACAGCAATATCGCCGTCTACATAAGTAACCGCAACATCTTCCGCATCGTAGTTTGCGAACTGGCTTGCATCGCCGCCGGAGCCGAAGCCCAAGGTATAGTTGCCGTCCTTGGCATCATCCTTGATCTTGAAGGTGATGTCAATGAAATCGCCGTCCGGATAGAAGTCACCGCCCTGAGAAGTATCAAGCCAGTAGAGCTGCTTGCAGCCTGTGGTAGATTTCGAACTGCTGCCGCCGGAGGTTGTGGTGGAATTATTGCTGCTGTTTCCGCCGGAAACCTTCTGCGTAACTGCCTTGCCGCTGTCATCGGTTACAGTCGCGCCAGATTCGTCTGTAACGATTACAGACGAATCCTCGCTGTCGGAAGAATTGCCGGCGCCCTGATTTGCCCCTTCATTAACCGGAACATTGCTGTTTCCGGAGGATAGATCATAATCAGACATCTGGAGCTTTCGATTCTGTTCCAGCATTTTCTGTACATCTTCACTGTTTGCCTGGTTGACATTGGTTTCTGCGCTGTCGCCGTCATTTACAGAACTATTATCAGCAGCACTGGAAGAATCCTTATCCTTTGCACTTGAGCTGCTATCACCGGACTTGCCGCATGCGCCGCACGTTACCCCAATCGCGCAGACCAACAAAAAAGCAAGTAATCTGTTTCGTTTCATTTTCATAGAAAAAAGTCCTTTCTACTAAGTTTCCCGTGGTCTTTTCCGCATGAAAAATACGATCAAAGATCACTTCGTATGATCCATTATACACGCTTTTCAGTAAAATGTCAAGCACTTTTGTAAAAATGTCATAAAAAGGCGAAAAAAGGGGTTGCAATTTTTAGCAAATGAGGGTATACTATATATTAAGTCTAATTACCAGATAGAAACAGGGATGTCTGCGGAAAATCAGGCAGACAAGAACGCCTTTTTTCTCGACCGGAAGCGGCTTTTGACACGGGCTGCAAAAAGAAAGCGTGATGCTATGAAAAAGAAGAAAATTCAGGTTTCCGGAAAAACGATTTTTTTGTTGATTTTATTGATCGTGGTGATTATTGGAATCACTATTGCGATGCTGCCTTTAATCCGGCTGCTGTCAACAGATGAAGGACAGGCTGTGATTGTTGAAAAAATGCAGTCCTTTGGCATTTTTGCGCCGCTTCTGTTTCTCCTGTTGCAGGTGATCCAGGTCGTAATTGCGGTGATCCCCGGAGGGCCTGTGCCGATTATCGGTGGGATTTTGTTTGGCAAATGGGGTGCGCTGGCACTTTGTCTGGCAGGTTTTTTCCTGGGAACGGTGCTGGTGTACTATTTGGTACAGTGGATTGGGCGTCCGTTGGTAGACAAGTTTGTCTCCGAAGATCACTTTGAAAAGTTTGCATTTTTACAGGACAGCAAGCGTCTGGAATGGATTATCTTCCTGGTATTTTTTCTGCCGGGACTCCCGAAGGATGCCCTCACATACCTTGTTTCATTTGATTCCAAAATCAAGCCCATGCGCTTATTTTTTCTGACAACACTGGGGCGCACACCGGCAACTGTGCTGACTGTATTTGTAGGGGACAGTCTCTGGAAAAGGAACTATAAGCTGACAATTATTTTGATTGCTGTCATGATTATGCTGGGCGTAGCAGGATTCTTTGTGAAAAAGCAGGTTGACCGTCACGCCGAAAAGCGCAGAAAAAAACAAAAGGAGTCGTAACAGATGCAAAATTATGATGTGAGAGCGGCAATGGCATACCTGGACAGCCGCTATACAGTATATGGAGCCAAAGGCATGACCATTGTCGGAAGCCAGTTGCCGATTTCAGAATACGCCGGATTCAGCTACTTTAAATTTTTACTGTTCCTGGCGAATCTGGATCATGTTGTTACAGCAGCAGAAACAGAATACATCAATACCTGTTTGAAAAAGTCTATGACAGTGCAGGCTCTGGAACGCTTTCTGGCGCAGCACACCCTTTCCTTTTCCGGAACAGTGGATTCTCTCTTATCCCTGACGGCGCTTTTGGTAAGGGCTGATCTGGAGGAAACGGAACTGGACGGCAGCGTTTCTCTGCTGTTGCTGCGTACCCTGGAGCAGCTGGGAAAGCAGTTTACGCTAACCACCTCCGGAGAAGAAAATGCACAGCAGGCGATTGTCCTGCGCTCTATTCTCAGCCAGCTGGAACAGTACCGGACAGCTGCACTGCGCGGTGCCAAACAGCTGAAGCTAAACCATCCGGCAGCGGTTCCGGACGCGTTTTATCCTATAGAAGGGGACGCTGTGCCGGCAGAAAAAGAGCCGGCTGTCACGGGGGCAGATATTTCCGATCCGCCTACAGAAACATTGGAAGAACTGATGGAACAGCTGCACCAGCTGACCGGACTGCACGATGTAAAAAAAGAACTGGACAGCATGATTCACCTGTTGAAAATCCGAAAAATCCGGGAGGAACGCAATCTGCCATTGCCGCAGGTGTCTCTGCACATGATCTTTTCCGGCAATCCGGGAACCGGCAAAACTACGGTTGCCCGGCTGCTGGCGAAAATCTATGCCCGGTTAGGTGTATTAAAGAAGGGACAGCTGGTGGAGGCAGACCGTGCCACACTGGTAAGCGGCTATGTAGGGCAAACCGCCATGAAAACCAAAAAGGTGGTGCAGCAGGCACTGGGCGGTATTTTGTTCCTGGATGAGGCCTATACCCTGACTTATACATCCGGCAGCAATGACTTCGGGACAGAAGCCATTAACACGCTGCTGAAAGAGATGGAAGATCACCGGGATGATCTTGTGGTAATTGCGGCCGGCTATCCTGTAGAAATGGAGCAGTTCCTGGACGCAAATCCCGGTCTACGCTCTCGCTTCCGGCAGGTGATCTGGTTTGCCGACTATACACCGGAGGAATTGATGGCGATTTTCATGCAGATGTGTGAAAGCTATTGCCTGGAAATCACCCCGGAAGCCGGTGCATATGCTCAGACCTATTTTACCCAGCGCAGCAGTCAGGCTGGCAAGAATTTTGCAAATGCACGGGATGTCCGCAATTTCTTTGAATTTGCCCTGACCAATCAGGCAGATCGCCTGGCACTTCTCCCGGAGCCGATTTCTGATACCGACCTTTTGACGCTGACATTGGAGGATGTAACTGCAATCGACCTGACCTGAACTGTTGCGGCTGCCTTTGAAAGTGTCAAAGGTTAGCCTGCAACAATTTTATAAAAGTTCATATTTTATCTTTTTGAAGTACATATATAGACTGTATAATAAAAATGAAAGAAAGATTCATAGAAGCTTTGATTCATTTTGAATACGGACAATGGCGTCTCGTACAGCAGAAATGCTGCATAGAGGCGCTTTTTTGTGCTTCTGTGATTCAAAGGCGGATACAAAGGCGTTGCCGCTGGAACTCAAAAAAGAGAATCCTTCTTCGTACGTTGTTGAAACAGAAGTGAGACTGGATTGGAATGATCCGTCTCCGAAAAGTCATTTGGTATGGAGGACATGCATTATGGATTCGGGTAGCATTGGATTTGTTTTAATTTGTGCAGCGCTGGTATTTTTTATGACGCCGGGCCTGTCTTGTTTCTACGGCGGCCTCGTTCGCCGAAAAAACGCTGTAAACACGATGTATACATCTGTGATTACAATTGGAATCGGCATTGTCATGTGGGTTCTGTTTGGATATTCTCTGTCATTTGGGACGGATCACGCTGGTATTATCGGCGGCTTCAACTGGATTGGGCTGGAAGGCGTTTCTGCAACAGAGCCTTATGTAGAAGGTCAGCAGATTCCAAACCTGGTTTTCTGCTGCTTCCAGATGATGTTTGCTGTAATTACACCGGCTTTGATCACCGGTTCTATTGCAGGCAGAATGAAGTTTAAGTCACTGTTTTTGTTCCTGGTATTGTGGAGCCTCGTTGTCTATTATCCCATGGCGCATATGGTATGGGCAGACGGCGGCTTCCTGGCAAAGATCGGTTCGGTAGACTTTGCCGGTGGCAACGTGGTACACATCAGCTCCGGTATCACTGCATTGGTGCTCTGCATCCTGCTGGGAAAGCGCTATGACTACGCAAGAGCAAACTACAAGATTCACAGCATCCCCATGGTTGCACTGGGCGCATTCATTCTGGTATTTGGCTGGTTTGGCTTTAACGCAGGCTCTGCGCTGGCAGCAGATGGCCTGGCAGCACATGCCTTCCTGACCACCGGTGTTTCCGCAGCAGCAGCTATGCTTTCCTGGATGCTCTGTGATGTGATTTTCAATAAGAAGCCTACCTTTGTAGGCGCAAGTACTGGCTTGGTTGCCGGACTGGTCGGCATTACACCGGGCGCTGGCTTTGTTCCGATCTGGGCGGCAATCATTATCGGTCTTACTACCTCGCCGATTTGCTTCTTTATGATCTCCTGGGTAAAAAAGAAGTTCGGTTATGATGATGCTTTGGATGCATTTGGTTGTCACGGCATTGGCGGTATCTGGGGCGGCATCTGTACAGGTTTGTTTGGAAAGGCGGCCATCAATGATATCGGACAGGGAAACGGCCTGTTTTTCGGAGAAACCCATTTGTTCTTCGCCCAGCTGGCCAGCATTTTGATTACCATTGCGGTTGCAGTAGTGGGTACACTGATTTGCTACGGCATCACACGCCTGATCACCGGAAGCATTCGCGTAGAGGAGCGCAGCGAAAGAATCGGTCTGGATCGTTCTGAACACGGCGAATCCGCATATCCGTCCTTTAACGGCTTAGACTAAACAAGAGGGAGAGACAGCTATGATTATTAAAGTAGAAGCAATTATTCGGGAAGAAAAAATGGAAGATGTTCTGGATGCGCTGTCTGCGCTGGATGTACACGGTGTAACCCTGTATCAGGTAATGGGCTGCGGCACACAGCGCGGCCGGAAGGAATATGCCTATGTCCGCGGACATCAGCAGGTAGAAATTCAGATGCTGCCGAAAATCAAGCTGGAAATTCTGGTTTCCTCGGAAGAGTGGGAAAAGAAAACCATTGATGCCATCCAAAAGGCAGCTTTCACCGGAAATATCGGAGACGGAAAGATCTTTAGCTATGATGTGCGCAGTGCAATGCGTATCCGGACAAAGGAAACGGATTACGACGCAATTCAGCCGGAATAATAAGGCGATTTCATAACAGCAAAACAAGCAGTGCCCGAAAAAAGACACTGCTTGTATTTTATCGTATGGAATCAGAAAAGCAGCAGATCTGCGGTACAATTGCCACTGGGTCTGCTGCTTCTTTTGCAGTAAATCCTTCCAAAAGCACTTGAAAAGGGAAGAAAACCACTCCCCGGAAACACCTATTCTATCCAAAAATCCGGCGTATAAGAAGCAGTTGCCGAAGATCTGTCCTGTCCGTATCCGTTCAGTCCCAGCTGCACCGCGCATTTCCGGACAGATTCATATTCGAATGTGGCAATACGCCGGTTTAAAAAGGGATCCTCCAGGTGCTGCTCCGGCGGCGTGTACTGCCCCATAAGACTGAGCAAAAATGCATCTGCGGGGAGCAGCTCTGCCAGCTGATGCAGCAGCGCAATAGATTCCTTGCGGTGTCCCGGCAGCACCAGATGGCGCACCATCAGGCCACGCTGTAACAATGCACCCTTCCAGCGGAGCGTTCCCGCTTGCCGATGCATTTCCGCAATGGCTTTTGCAGCAACAGTAAAGTAATCCGGACAGCCCGCATATGCCTTTGCTGTTCCTGCTTCATAGAATTTCAAGTCGGGGAGGTAGATGTCCACAAGCCCATCCAGCATGTGCAGGATTTCCATGGATTCATAGCCGCCGCAGTTCCACACCACCGGAATGTGCAGCTTCGGCTTGGCCAGTTCCAGCGCCTGCACAATCCACGGGGTATAGTGGCTACCTGTGACCAGATTGATGTTATGCGCCTGTTGTTCCTGCAATGCCAGGAAAATTTCGGAAAGCTGCTCCACAGTGACGATTTTTCCCACTGCTTTCCGGCTGATTTTTCGATTTTGACAGAAGATACATCCCAATGCACAGCCGGAAAAGAACACTGCACCAGAGCCGTTTTTTCCGGAAATGCACGGTTCTTCCCAAAAGTGCAGTGCCGCCCGTGCAATCCGGATTTCTGTGCTGCAGTGACAAAGGCCTACGCCTTTTGTCCGATCAGCGCCGCACCGTCTGGGGCAGAGGGTGCAGTGTGCCGCATGAAAACTCATGACAAACGACCTTCAAAATCTTCGTAGCCGAACCGCTTTACAAGCTGGATTTTCCCGTTTTGATAGAGCGCAATGTCCGGCAGGGGAACGCCGTTGAAGGTGTTGTTTTTCACCATGGAGTAAATTGCCATGTCGCAGAATACCAGCTTTTCGCCGGCTTGCAGCTGATGGTCGAAAGAGTAATCTCCGATCACATCACCGGCAAGGCAGGTGTTTCCGGCAAGGCGGTAGGTGTGCATTTTTTCGCCGGCCTTTCCACTGTACAGGATGTGGGGACGATAAGGCATCTCCAGCACATCCGGCATGTGGCAGGCGGCTGAGGCATCCAGAATGGCAATATCCATGCCGTTGTGTACCACATCCAGCACGGTGGCACGGATGCTTGGAAATCTATTTCGTTGTGATGTGAAGGACATTAATAATTCAAGAAT
>UQYK01000024.1 GCA_900545285.1 uncultured Ruminococcus sp. | reverse complement strand
TTGCAAGCAGATGGCGTGCAAAGTCGCCAGACGCTCTTTGTGCGGTATTGCCATAAGGGAGTTGTGCATTTTTCCCGTCTGGTTGTTCTTCTGTGGTGTTTGTCGACCGGGGAGACAAAAACACCATGGAAGAAACGGTCAGCAGTGCCGGATGATTTTCAACTTTCAAGCAAACATATCAATAATAGCAGTATACATAATTTCTATAGGGTATGCTGTCCATGGTTTTTGCGGATATTTCAAGGAAAATCCGCCACACGATCGGTTTTATTTCACACACAAACATACCACATATTTTTGCATCAACACACCACCGAAACCGAATGATCACTACCTGAAAAGACGATGTATGAAAAAGAAAAAACAAGCTGAATCTGAGAGAGGAGACTTCTATTAAGTGAGGGCTCGGATTCAGCAGAGGGGCAAAGGAACGCTGCAATTGCCTTTGTCCTTCCGCTCCTCGTGTCAGCCCTCATACCCTCTGCGACACCCTGTACAACAGCGTACAGGGGATTTTTTTGCCCTGAACATACCACAGTGTGTAAACTGAAACATTGCAAAATCACTGTAATCCACTGAAAAAGTCAACGGATACAATTGTATATCATTATCGTGAATCTGTGCCAGGTACTGATGATACGATCATGTCGACCGCATAGAAAAACCGCCTTCGGGCGGAGCATAGGGACATAACAAACCAGCGAAAGGAGGGAAAAAGATGTTCCAGAACAAACGATTTTTGACCAGAGGCGTACAGGCAGAAGTTCCGATGGAGCTGCAATTGTTTCTGTGGAATTGCATTGACCAGTTGCCAGAAGAACGGGACTATTTCCAGGTATTCAAGCTTGATGTATCCAATGGAAAACAGCACATCCACCACTTTTCCGAACAGCCGGAGTACAGCAAGGAATATCAAATTTCTACAGAGAAACCCATTACCGCAAAGGTCTATGTCATTGACGACATCGACCACTCGACCATGCTCTTAGCAGAAGAATATTAAACCCAAACACAAAGCCCTACCGAAGAAAATCGGTAGGGCTATTTTCATTTTATGGAGGAATTTCAAATGAGCGAAGAAGTAAAAAAAGAACAGAACGAACAGGAAGAAACCTTGTATTGTGAGTGCTGCGGCAGCCTTATTGATGACGATGACTACACCGAGTGGAACGGACAGATCATTTGCTCTGACTGTCTGGAGAATCACACTACCACCTGCGAATGCTGCGGGGAACGCATCTGGGACGAGGATGTCTATGGTGACAACGATATCACCCTTTGCAGCCATTGCTATCATCACAGCTACACCAGATGCAGTTGCTGTGATGCGTTACTACATGAGGACGATGCCTATTATCTGGACGGTGAAACATACTGTCGTGACTGCTATGAGGACGAACGTGAAGAAAGCAACTTGATTCACGAGTATGGCTATAAGCCAAACCCCATTTTCTATGGCGAAGGCAACCGTTACTTTGGCATCGAACTGGAAATTGACGGAGCAGGCAGAGACGATGATTATGCCGAAGAGTTGCTGGACATTGCCAATGCTCATGCCGACCTGCTCTACATCAAGACAGACGGCTCACTGGATGATGGCATGGAACTGGTTTCCCATCCCTGCACTATGGACTATCACATCAACGAGTTTCCATGGGAAGATATCATGCACCGTGCAATCCATCAAGGCTACCGCTCGCATCAGACAAGCACTTGCGGCTTGCATCTCCATGTGAACCGCAATGCTTTTTCCGACAACCAGGAAGAACAGGACGAGGTGATTTCAAGGATTTTGTACTTTGTGGAACATCACTGGAACGAGTTGTTGAAATTCAGCCGCCGTTCCGAATACACCATGAACCGCTGGGCGGCAAGATATGGTTATGAGCATACACCGAAAGCAATCATGGACAAGGCGAAAAAGGGTGGAAATGGTCGCTATGCTGCTGTGAATCTTTGCAATTATCACACGGTGGAGTTTCGTCTGTTCCGTGGCACTTTGAAGTACAACACATTCATTGCCACCATTCAGCTAGTCAATCGAATCTGTGATGCCGCTATGTACAACACCGATGACAGCATTGCAAAGTTGTCATGGTCGGACTTTGTGGCTGATGTAACGGAACCAGAATTGATACAGTACTTGAAAGAACGTCAGCTGTACATTAACGACAGAGTGGAAGAAACGGAGGAATATTGAGATGTGTGCATTATTTGGTTGGCTGGATTACAAGGGCATTGTTTCGGACAAACTGTTGAAAAAACTGACACAGGCTCTGGCAAATGCGGCAGAAGAACGAGGAACAGATGCGTCTGGCATTGCCTATGTGAAAAGCGACAAGGTCACTATCTACAAAAGACCGAAACCTGCCCACAAGATTCGCTTTAACGCACCCAACGGCACAAGAGCCGTTATGGGACACACCAGAATGACCACACAGGGCAACGAGAAATTCAACTTCAACAATCACCCATTCTATGGTCGTGCCGATGTGAACTTTGCCTTTGCCCATAACGGCGTGCTGTATAATGACAAGGAACTCAGAACAGAAAAGCATCTGCCGCAAACGCAGATCGAAACTGACAGCTATGTTGCAGTACAGTTATTGGAACAGCAGGGCAAGTTGGACTTTGACTCACTCAAAAACATGGCGGAATTGGTGCAGGGCAGTTTCTGCTTTACCGCTCTGGACGAAAACAACACGCTCTATCTGGTGAAAGGTTCAAACCCAATGTGCCTGCTCCACTTCACAGAGCTAGGTCTTTACGTTTATGCCTCAACGGAAAGCATTTTGAAAAAGGCATTGCAGAAAACTGGTTTCCACAAGTATCCGTTTGAAGTGTTGAATGTAGATGAGGGCACGATTCTGAAGATTGACCGCTATGGGTTTTTAAGCGGCTCTGCCTTTGAGGTGAAGGAAAGTTTCCGGTTCGGCAAGTGGTACAACTGGTATGACGAGTTGGAGGAGGAGTATTACTCGCAGCAGGAGGAACTGCTGCTGGAGATGTGTAGTTGCTATGGTGTGACAGAAGATGACGTTCTCCTGCTGTTGGACTATGGTTACTCTGCCGATGAGATCGAAGAGATGCTGTGCGACAGCAATTTGCTTTTGGAAACGATCAACGCCATCCAGAGTGAAGAAATTTTTGCACAGCAGTAATTACAAGAAGAACCGTTCCAAAAAGTGTACTTTCTGGGACGGTTCCTTTTTTCTCAAAAACCTGTACCAAAAGGTCCATTTTTGACTTTTGGGACGTTCCAAAAGTGACAGGACTTTTTGAGACAATTGGAGGTGTTTTTATGGACAACAGAACGTTCGGCTATGCCCGTGTTTCCAGCAGGGAACAGCACGAGGACAGGCAGATCGAGGCTCTCACAAATTATGGTGTCAGCAGAAATAATATCATTGTGGACAAATGCTCCGGCAAAGACACTGAGCGTGAAGGCTATCAGTATCTGAAAAAGCAGATTCTCAGGAACGGCGATACGTTGGTCATCAAAGAACTGGACAGATTAAGTCGCAGCAAATCTGACATCAAGCAGGAGCTGGAGTATTTCAAGTTCAACGGCATTCATGTCAAAATCCTTGACATTCCAACTACATTAACCGATTTTCCACCAGAACAAATATGGGTCATGGATATGATCAATGCGATTCTGATTGAGGTGCTTGGGAGCATTGCGGAAAATGAACGCCTGAAAATCAGACGCAGACAGCGTGAGGGAATTGATGCGGCCTTGAAGAAAAATGTCAGATTTGGTCGTCCGGCAATTGCAAAACCGGAGAACTGGGACACTGTAGTCAAACAAATTGATGCAAAAGAAACCACGGTTTCACAGGCGTTGCAGACACTCAATATCTCCCGTTCCTCCTACTATCGGCTCAGACAAAATAATCCATTTTAATCAGATATACAACAAATCCATAAAATAATCTATGGAGGTATCCGATATGGAACGAAAAAAGAGAAACCACAACGAAGGCAGCATCCGCGAACGGGCAGACGGCAGATTTGAGATTCGTGTCACAGCAGGCTACGATTTTGAGATCGGAAAGCCGAAACGTATCTCCTACTACGCCAAAACCAAGGCAGAGGCAATTCAAAAACTGCACGAAGAGGAGTACAAGATCCACTTTCAGAAACACGTTGACCCGACTTCCACCACCTTTCTTGACTGGCTGCGGCTCTGGTTGGAAACCTACATGAAAAACAAGGTCAAGCAGTCCACCTATGTCAGCTATCGGGGCTACATCGAAAATCACCTTGCACCAGCATTCCCAACCCTCAAGCTGAAAGATCTCACGACAAAGCTCCTGCAGGACTTCTACAACTACAAGCAGAATACACAGGGACTTTCGCCCAAAACCATTCTGAATCTTCACCGCTGCCTGCACAAGGCAATGAATCAGGCAGTGCTGGAACATTACATCGACTTCAACCCCTGTGATGCAGTCAGCCTGCCACGCAATGAAAAACCACAGGTCGAGATTCTCACCCGTGAGGAGCAGCAAAAACTTATCTACACCAGCTACAAATACCGATACGGCATTTTCATTCGTCTGACACTTGCCACAGGGATTCGTCTGGGCGAACTGCTGGGACTCCGCTGGGAAGATATCGACTTCGGCAAGAGAATGCTCTCTATCCGCCGTACAATAAATCGTCTGCCCAAATTGGATTACAACGGCATGGGCAATTCCACGGAGATTGTTATCCAGGAGCCAAAAACGAAAAACTCTATCCGCTCTATCCCCTTGATTCCCAATATCGCAAGCGAGTTACAACAGTGGAAAAATGTACAGCAGAACGATGCCATGACAGCTGGTGCAGCCTATCAGGACTCCGGCTTTCTGGTGACCAACCCATTTGGCGGATACCTGGAACCCAGAACGTTCAAGGATGCCTACGATGAGATTCTGAAAGCATCCGGTCTTGGGCATTATACCTTTCACGCCCTCAGACATACCTTTGCCACCCGAGCCATGGAACAAGGCATGGACGCAAAAACCACTTCAATTCTGCTTGGACATTCCTCGGTTTCGTTTACGCTGGATACTTATACGCACGTTCTAGACAGTCAGAAGCAAGAGGAAATGAAGGTTATGGAGGAGTTTTTCACTCTGCCCGATATGCCGCAAGTGCAGTCCTATGCAATTGCAGTAACGCCGATGGCAAATGGCTTTCTGCTGAACCCTGTGGATTTTGAGGATATGAGCATTGAGGCAAACGATCTGCAATACGGCATTCAGTGTCTGCAAACCGCCATTGCCCAGAAATTAGCCACAATGTACCCGCCTACGCCGACACCTGTGAACGAGATCATTTTGCAGCAGGGTGAGTTCGTGGTGATTGTCAATCTATAAAGGAAATGGAGCAGGATGTGTTGTCCTGCTCCACTTTTCTTTTTTGATGTTTTGGGGTCAAATTGGGGTCAAAATCAATTTTTCTGTAAAAATGCAACAAAAACTGAGCCAAAAACTCACCTCACAATATTTGACAAATGCTCTAGAATAGAGTATAATAAAAAAGAACATTCAGGCAAATCAACAGCTAAACTTGCACCTCCAGCTGTTTCACTTGCTTGAATGTTCTTTTCGTTTTGGTTGCGGGAGCCAGATTTGAACTGACGACCTTCGGGTTATGAGCCCGACGAGCTACCGAGCTGCTCCATCCCGCGATATTTTGCCGCATCACTCATGCAGCTTTTATAGTATACCACATTTTCAAGGTAATGTCAACACATAATCTCATTTTTTAATAAATCAAAGTTTTGATTAGTCTATCTTTATATTTTTAAAATAGTCAAGAAATTATAATTGCCATACAATATGTTACGGCAGCATATAGCAAAGTGTAAAAGATCCGAGCATTCCAAATGCGAAACGAAAAAACACCATTCATGCACGTGAATGGTGTTTTTTCTATGTAGAAATAGTAAGAGGGTGTCAGTTATTTTGTCAGAGCAGCAGGCTCTTTTTCTGATTTTTCTTCTGTTTTTACCTGAACCGCTGCGGCTGCCTGCTGAGCGGCCAAAAGATCCCGGATTTCTGTCAGCAGTTCTTCTTCCTTACTAGGCTTCGGCGGCTCCGGCTTGGTTTCCTGCTTCCGTCTGAAAATATTCATCACCTTCACAATGCTGAAAACGCAAAGCGCAGTGAGAAGAAATGTTACGATCGCATTTAAGAAGTTACCGATTGCAATAAACGGCTCATTTCCCCACGGAATTGTAATGCCCAGAGTGCTGAAGTTAATTCCCACAAGGACAGTGCCAATGAAAGGCATCAGAATATCGTCTACAAGCGAGTTTACAATTGCAGTAAAAGCAGAACCCACGATCAGTCCTACTGCCATATCTAGTACATTGCCCTTAGAAATAAATTCCTTGAACTCTCCCAGCACATTTTTCAGTGCATTTCCTGTTTTCTTCGCAGTGTCTTTTACTTGGTTGTCCATTTTTTAAAACTCCTTTTCATTTATTTTTAATGAAATGAAATCAGCCCACGGCTTCCTCGCTGTTTTCTTCCGGAGCAGCGGCGGTTTCTGCCTGTGTCTCCTCCGGCACTGTCTGTCCTTCCGGCGCAGTTGTTTCTGCTGTGCTGTTTTCTTCGAATGACTGGATCCGTCCGGTATCTACTGTAATAATAAATCCATCGCTGTTATTTCCCGAAATCGTATAATCCTGATCCGGCGGAACCAAAACATAGGTAGAATCCGCAGCCATATCTGCGGCCACATAGTAGACCTCATAAATTTCGCCGTCCCAGTTGACAATTTGCAGCCGGTTGTCCGATGTATAATCCTTCAGCTGTGTCAGATATTCTTCCAGGCAAAGGTTATTTTCCTTCATATAGGTTGCATGTGGTTCCCCTACATAACGGTAATGCCACGGCTCTGCCTGAATACCGGTAATTTCGGCCTTGTCTGCGGCATAGCGCAGAATATAGCCGTAATGATCACAATTTTCATCAATCCAGCTGTAGTCCCCTGTGCCATCATAGTCCGACTGTACACCGTCTTCATAGAGGGAAACATCCAGGGAATAACCGCTCTCATGCTCGCTGTGTCCCGGCAGTGCCACACGGGTAGAAGTGCTTTCACCGGTTTGTGCCAGATCTTCATCATACAGCTTTTGCTGCTGATCCTTCGTGCGATAACCGCTGATTACAATAATGTCGCTGTGATTTTTGGCAACGTAAAAGTCCTCCAGCATGTGGTTCAGCGCATCTACTGCCGTTTCACGCAGACTAGTTTCCGTTCCGCTCACGTGGTAGTGCTCTGTTTTCTTGTCATAGATGCTGACAATTTCAGAGGCATTGTTATCTACATAGGCATTTGCATCATTCACCAGAATCAGATCACCGGCATTCACCTGCGTGTTCTGCACAGCAATATTTTCATATATGGTTTGTTCTCCCGATGCATCCGGTACTGTTTCCCCGTCCTCTCCCGGAACCAGAGATAAATTTTCCGTATCCTGTGAAATCGGTTTCAAGGAGCGATATGCATGGAAGCCGCCGTATCCCACAGCTGCCACCAGGAGCAGCGAAATGATGATTTCCGCCGCTTTTTTTCCACCCTTTTTCCGGTTCTGCGACAGCGGACGCGTATTGTGCACGTGCTTTTCCTCTGCTGGTTTCTGGCTTTGTGTTTTCTTCTGTTGATTTTGCGTATGTTTTTTGGGTTTCTGACTCATACTTTGAGTACCTCCAAATATATGTGACTGTATCCCTATTATACAGACCCTGCATGTTGTCCGGCTTCCGATTTGCCCGAAAATATTCTCAACAAACCAAAAGGGCAAACGGAAAGATCCATTCTGACAGCCTGCAAAGCAATATAAGATCTATCCCTTTTCAATTACAACTATTATATCACATTTTTCTAAAAATGCAAATACTTTTTATGCAAATTTTTTGAAAACCAGATGTCGATCTAGTTTCAAATTTGTCTTTTTTATCATCTTCTGCAAGGATATCCTGCGCCATGCCATTCCCAGCATTTCCATGTGAAAAGAACATGTGAATTTTTCGTTAAAACAAAAGAATATCGTTTCACATTGTTCCGGATTTATGGTATAATAAAAGATGTATCAGACAGTATCGGAAAACGGATTGGTTTTCCATACCTCACACCTGTGGCAGCTGGTTTCTCAGTCGGATGCCGGCGGCTGCAAGTCTGTCCCGGTTGAAAACGACCTGGAAATCCTTCCACCCGTTTTCAATCCGGACAAATTCTGAAATTTGTAAAACTCCCGGTGCATGCAGTTTCGCTTATGCAAAAGCTGCTTCGACAAGACTGTGTCCTTCTGATAACAGCCAGGAAGCGCCGGGATCTGTGAATACAACGGAGAGATAGAATGGCAGAAAAACTAATTTCCATTCCGGAAAATGATCAGCTCCAGGCACTCTGCGGAAATTTTGATGAAAACCTGAAACTTCTGGAACAGCGCTATCAGGTTTCCGTTGTCTGCCGGGGAGAAGACATCCGGATACACGGCACACAGGCGCAGGTGGATCTTGCCGCCGGCGCAATTACCGCACTCCTCGCCTTTATCGGGCGCGGACAGGCACTCACGCCACAGACGATTCACTATGTCACAGAAATGGTGGAAAACGGCGCATCCGGCCAGCTCTCAGAACTGGCTGACACAGACACCGTCTGTCTGACGGCTGCCGGAAAAGCCGTCTACACCCGTACAGTCGGACAGAGGAAATACATTCAGTCGATCCTCAAGAACACCATTGTCTTTGGGATCGGCCCGGCAGGAACCGGAAAAACCTATCTGGCTGTTGCAATGGCAGTCCGTGCCTTCCGCCGGCATGAGGTCAACCGGATTATCCTCACCCGGCCGGCAGTAGAAGCCGGAGAAAAACTAGGATTTCTCCCCGGCGATCTTCAGGATAAGGTGGATCCGTACCTCCGTCCGCTCTATGATGGATTGTTTGAGATGCTGGGTGCAGAAGCGTTCCAGCGCCATGTGGAGCGGGGGTCTATTGAAGTAGCGCCTCTGGCCTACATGCGCGGCCGCACCCTGGACAATGCATTTATCATTCTGGACGAAGCGCAGAATACCACCAGTGAACAAATGAAAATGTTCCTCACACGGCTGGGCGAAGGAAGCCGCATGGTAATCACCGGCGATACCACACAGATCGACCTGCCGGACAAGCGAAAGAGCGGTCTGGTTATTGCTTCCCGTATTCTGAAAAAGGTAGAGGACATTGCCGTCTGCGAATTCACCAACCGGGACGTGGTACGCCATAAACTGGTGCAGGATATCATCCGCGCCTATGAGGCAGCTGATCAGAAACAGTCTGCCAACCGATAATACGAAAGGAGATCCTATCATCATGCCAAAAGTAAAAGTCATGGTAAAAAACAATCAAACAGAAGTACGGGTTCCTGTGGGAATCCGGATGCTGATCCGCCGCTGCTGTCAGGCAGTTCTGGTGGTGGAACATTTCAAACAAGATGCAGAGGTCAGTGTCTCCTTTGTCAGCAATGCGGAAATTCGCCGCCTGAACTGGATCTACCGCAAAAAAGACCGGGCGACCGATGTTCTTTCTTTTCCGCTGGGACAGGACGGTCATTATGACACCAACCAGGAAACCGGATGTGCCCTGCTGGGAGATGTAGTTATTTCACTGGAAATGGCTGTCAAGCAGGCAAATATGTACGGCCACTCTCTGGAGCGGGAGATCGGCTTCCTGACAGTACACTCCATGCTCCATCTGCTGGGATATGACCACGAGACCAGCCCCTTAGAAGAACGGAAAATGCGGGAAAAAGAAGAAGAGGTACTGGGACAGCTGGGCATTTCCAGAGAAGCCACCTTTACCAACACGGAGGATACTACTCTATGACAAAATCGGTTTTCGTCACCCTGACCGGACACACCAATGCCGGAAAATCTTCGCTGCTCAATGCCATTATCGGGGAAAAAATTGCCTCTGTCAGTCCTAAGCCACAGACCACAAGAACCCGCATCACCGGCATTAAAACAGTAGACGAAACGCAGATGGTCTTTCTGGACACTCCTGGCTTGCACAAGCCGACCACAAAGCTCAGTACACATATGTTGCAGGCGGTAAAGGATGCTGTCAGCGACATTGACGCGGTTTTGTTTGTACAGGACTGCACAAAGCCCCTGTCGGAACAGGAGGAGGAGCTGCTGCATTCTCTGGAACGCACCAAAACCCCGACTATTCTGGTTCTAAATAAAATCGATTTGTGCAGCGACAAGACAAAGCTTATGGGAACCATTGCGAAGCTGAATGCGGCGCATCCCTTCACTGCCACCATCCCGGTAAGCGTCACAGAGCAAGACGGCATTGAACTGGTAGAGGAAGAAGTCATGGCGCTGGCACAGCCGGCACCGCACTTTTTCCCGGATGAAAAATTCACCGACCAGCCGGAACGGGTTCTGGCGGCCGAGATGATCCGGGAAAAAATCCTGAATCTGCTCCGGGATGAAGTTCCCCACGGAATCGCCGTTTCCATCGAACGGATGAAAGAACGGGATGACAAAGACCTGCTGGACATTGATGCCACAATCTACTGCGAACGGGAATCCCACAAGGGCATCCTTATCGGCAAAAACGGCACCATGCTGCGCCGCATTGCCACTCTTGCCCGAAAAGATCTGGAGCGCTTTTTCTACATCCAGGTCAATCTGCAATGCTGGGTAAAGGTCAAGGAAGACTGGCGCAATAAAGAAGGATTGATTCACAATTTCGGCCTGGACAATGGCGAATAATTTTCTGGCGTGCACTTTTACAGCACGCCAGTTCCTATGATTTCCATTGATAATCTGCCGGATTTGGTACATGCTACTCCTGACACGTATCCACCGGAAAACAAAAGCTGTCTCTTAAATGTCAGCTTGCGTTTTCCAACGCTATGGGAGGTATTTGCAGCATGGATGCATGGGATATTTTTTGCCTGACCGGACATATTGACGACTATCTGCGCTATCGGAGTACGCAGGGTGCCGCAGAGGCCAAGACAACGACACAAAAGGAGCACGCAAGCCGTGGAAACATACAAGGGACTGGTTCTGGCGGAGCGGAATGCCGGCGACCGGGGGAAATTCATTGATATTCTCACTGAAAACAACACCGTACAGGAAGTCTATGTCCGCGGTGCCAAAAAGGCCTCCTCTGCCGCCACTTCGCTGACACAGCTATTTTCCTACGCCGTATTCAGCATCCAACAGCGCAACGGCCGCGTCTATCTGGACAGCGCGGAGCCAATCCGTATTTTCTACCGACTGCGGGAATCTCTGTCCCGGCTGAGCCTGGCCATGTATTTCAGTGAACTGATCCGGCTGAGTGTCCGAGAATTCCGGCCGGCCGGAGAAACCTGTGAAGTCATGCGTCTGATGCTCAATACACTGCACTATCTGGAAAACGGCTCCCGGGAAGAAGGCCTGTTAAAGCCCATCTTTGAACTGCGCCTGATGACGGAGCTTGGCATGATGCCGGATCTGCTGATGTGCCGCACCTGCGGTGAATTTTTACCAAAACGGCTCTATTTCTCCGTGGAAGAGGGCTGTTTTTCATGTCAGGAATGCGGTGTTTCCTACCGCACGCAAAGTCCGATTTTGCTCCGCGCCCCTGCGCTTCAGGCCATGCGGCACATTGTCTTTGCCGATTTCCAGAGACTCTTTCACTTTCATCTGGGTGCCGAAAATCTGGCCAGCGTACAGCTCTGCGCAGAACGATTTGTACAGTATCATCTTGGAGTTTGCCCGGAAGCGCTGACGTTTTATCATAAAATCACTGCACCCGTACTACATTCGGAGGAAGAACCACATGAACAAGAATTATGAAATTCTGGAATTTCATAAAATTCTGGATATGCTTGCCAATCTATCCGCAAATGAAATTACCAGAGAAAAAGTGAAATCCATCGTCCCCACATCCGACCTGGCAGACGCACGGGCAGAAATGGAAAAAACAAATGATGCCTTGCAGCTGTCCATACAGTTTGGCGCGCCGCCCTTTCACGCATTCCAGGATATGCGAATGAGTCTGCGCCGTGCAAAGTCCGGTGCCCGGCTCTCTCTGAAAGATCTGCTGGAAATCGCCACCGTTTTACGCCAGGTACAGGCGCTGAGTGACTGGTATGACCGTTGTTCCGGCATAGACTCCTCTCTGGACGATCTGTTCGGCAGGCTGGCACCTGTTCCCTTCCTGCTGGAAAAGCTGGATCGTTCCATTCTTTCTGAAGAGGAAATCGCAGATGCCGCCAGTCCTGCGCTGGCAGATATCCGCCGCAAAATCGGACGTTCCCGGCAGAAGCTGCGTGACACGCTGGACAATATGATGCGCCGGCAGGATGTACAGGAATGCCTCCAGGACAGCCGTGTCACACTGCGGGACGGCCGCTTTGTACTGCCGGTTCGCGCAGAGCACCGGGGAAAGATTCCCGGCCTGGTACATGACACCTCTGCAACCGGCCAGACCCTTTTCATTGAACCGATTGCAGTAGTAGATGCCAACAATGACATCCGCCTGCTGGAAATTCAGGAAGCGGAAGAAATCGAGCGCATCATTGCCGCTCTCTGCGAGGAATGCGGCACCTGGTCGGATGCCATCATCCAGGATCACGAGGTATGCGCCGAACTGAACCTTTATTTTGCCAAGGCTCGCCTGGCAGAACAAATGCATGCCTTTGCCCCGATCCTGTCTGATGACGGTGTCATTGCACTAAAAAAGGCGCGTCATCCCCTTATTCCATATCGAAAGGCCGTTCCCATCAGCTTTACACTGGGAGAGCCTTACCGTGCCCTGATCATCACCGGCCCGAATACCGGCGGTAAAACTGTTGCGCTGAAAACCTGCGGTCTTCTCACCCTTATGGCCATGAGCGGCATGCTGATTCCGGCGGCAGAAGGCAGCCGGATTTCTGTATTTCGCCATGTCTTAGCCGATATTGGCGACACCCAGAGCATTGAGCAGAACCTTTCCACCTTTTCTGCCCACATGCGCAGTGTGATTGAAATTCTGGATCAGGCTGACGACTCTTCACTGGTGCTCCTGGACGAATTAGGCTCCGGAACTGACCCGGTAGAAGGTGCTGCCCTTGCAGAAACAATTATAGAACGGCTCAAGGATAACGGCGCAAAGCTTATGGTATCCACCCACTATCAGGAATTGAAGCTCTATGCCACACAACAGCCGGATGTGGGAAACGCTTCCTGTGAGTTTGATCTGGAAACGCTCCGCCCCACATACCGCCTAATTTTAGGCTCCCCCGGCAAATCGAATGCGTTTGCCATCAGCGAGGGACTGGGACTGCCCCGGGATCTGATTCAAAAGGCCGAAACCTTAGTCAGCGAAGAAAATGTCCGCTTCGAACAAGCGGTTTCTCAGCTGGAAGAAACGCGAAAGACGCTGGAACGGGAACGCAGCGACATGCAGCAGGCTCTGGAACAGGCAAAGTCCGATGCACAGGCACTGCGGGAAGAACGCAGCCGCATGGAAAAGGACAAGGAAGCCATCATGGAACAGGCGCGCCTGGAAGCCATGCGCATTGTGGAAACTACCAAGGCACAGTCCAATGAAATGCTGACCGAACTGGATCAGCTGCGGAAAGAAAAGGAACGCGCCGCTTTTGCAGAGGATGTCATCCGGGCAAAGGGCGATGTGAAGCGGGGTTTCCGAAAGCTTTATGAAACGGCCAATCCCCTTACAGAATCGGCAGATTCCGACTATGTTCTCCCCCGCGAGCTGCAAATCGGGGACACCGTGCTCATGGCGGACACCCAGCAGAAGGCCATAGTAGCAGGCAAGCCGGATAAAAGCGGCATGGTCTTTCTCCAAATGGGCGCCATGCGGACAAAGGCTCCCATTGGAAAGCTACGCCTGGTGGCCGGCGTGAAAGAAAAAAAGAAGAGCCAGCAAAAGCAAAAACAGCGCACCTCCGCCGGACGCGTTTCGGCGCAGGCAGCCCGGCGCGGTACCATGGAACTGGATATCCGCGGCTGTACCTGTGACGAGGGTGTGTACCAAATGGACGCTTTCCTGGATCGTGCGGTAATCTCTCATGTAGGCACCGTCACCATTATTCACGGAAAAGGCACCGGCCTGCTGCGAAAAGCCATTCACAAGCGCTTAAAGCAGCTGAAATATGTGAAATCCTTCCGTCTCGGCACCTTTGGAGAAGGAGAAGACGGCGTCACCATCGTTTCTTTGGAATAGGAGCCAGGCCCTATGACAGATTTTCCTACCTACCGCAGCCAGGTACTCGACTACGTCCAAGACAATTACGGTACCGTTCCAGAATATCCCTGGGAACGCACCCCGGATGCTGCGGTTCTGCGGCAAAAGGGCAATGCGAAATGGTATGGTCTCATTATGAGAATCCCGGCACAAAAGCTGGGAATTCCCACAGATGCCATGACAGATATTTTAAACGTCAAGTGCAGTCCCCTGGAAATCGGATCGCTGCTGCAAAAGCCCGGCATTTTCCCGGCCTATCACATGAACAAAACCCATTGGATTTCCATTCTTCTCGATGGCACCGTCCCGGAAGCAGAGCTCTTTTTTCTGCTGGATCAAAGTTTTGCGCGGACAAAACCCACCCCCAAATCTCAAAAGAAAGAGGAACACGCATGATTATCTATAACGCATCCATACATACCATGACAGATGCCGGCATTATTGAAAACGGCTATGTCCGGATTGAACAGGGAAAAATTACAGAAGTCGGCTCCGGAACGCCGGAGCACTGCACCCCGGAGGATATTGATGCCAAAGGATCTGCGCTGTTCCCCGGCTTTATTGATGCGCACACCCACCTCGGCATTATTGAAAACGGCATCGACTTCGAAGGAGATGACTGCAACGAAGCCACAGATCCTTTCACGCCGCACCTGCGCGTCATTGACGGTGTCAACCCCACAGACCGCTGCTTTGAGGAAGCCAGAGCAGCCGGCATCACAACAGTTATGGTTTCTCCCGGCAGCGCCAATGCCTGCGGCGGCACAATGGCCATTTTAAAGACGGCCGGCCGCATGGCAGACCGTATGATGATCGGCACCGGCATGAAATTTGCACTGGGTGAAAATCCCAAGACGGTCTATCACGACCGGGACGAGACACCTATTACCCGTATGGCAACGGCGGCAATGATTCGGGAAGGACTGGCCAAGGCCCAGCGGTATCAGCAGGAACTGGACTTTGCGGAGAGCGATCCGGACGAACATATGCCGGACTATGATGCAAAATCTGAGGCGCTCCTCCCCCTGCTGGAACGTGACATCAAGGCACACTTTCACTGTCACAGAGCGGATGACATGTGTACTGCCATCCGCATCGCCAGAGAATTCAACCTGGATTTTGTCATCATTCACGGCACCGAGGGATACCACATTGCGGACATCCTGGCAGAAGAACAGGTACCGGTAATTGCCGGGCCGATCCTCTGCGACCGCTGCAAACCGGAAATGCAGAATCTCACCATTCAAAATCCGGCGGCTTTGCAGAAAGCCGGCGTGAAAACGGCTCTCTGCACCGATCACCCGGTAATTCCCATTCAGTACCTTCCTACCACTGCGGCACTTGCCGTAAAGGGCGGCATGCGCCGAGAAGACGCGCTCTATGCCATTACAGCCGGAGCCGCTGAAATCCTGGGAGTGGAAGGTCGTGTCGGCTCCATTGCGCCGGGAATGGACGCGGATCTCCAGCTTTACAGCGGTGATCCCCTGGACTTGATGTGCGACCCGTGGCTGGTTATGATCAACGGAGAGTCCGTCCTCCAGCCGCAGGAAGCGCTTGTCTGAAACAAGTGCGCGCATAACGAAAAAAAACGAAGAAAACAAAAAAATCCGATAGGAATGATATCCTACCGGATTTTTCTTTGTCCTGCAAAAGCCATGCAATTATTTTTATTTCTGCAAAGTGCCGCTGGACAGTGCTTTCAGATAAGCATTGATAAAGCCGTCCAGATCGCCGTCCATCACTGACTGAATATTTCCGTTTTCAAATCCAGTACGGTGATCCTTAACCAAGGTATACGGCATAAAGACATAGGAACGAATCTGTGCGCCCCACGCAATTTCCTTCTGTACGCCCTTAATATCTGCGATTTTATCCAGGTGTTCCCGTTCCTTGATTTCAACCAGCTTTGCACGGAGCATTTTCATTGCATAGTCTTTGTTCTGGAACTGGCTTCGCTGTGTCTGACAGGAAACTACAATACCTGTGGGCAAGTGCGTCAGACGTACTGCGGAACTGGTCTTGTTGATATGCTGACCGCCGGCACCGCTGGAACGGAACACATCCATTTTAATATCTTCCGGACGGATATCCACTTCCATAGAATCGTCAATTTCCGGCATAACTTCCAGCGCCGCAAAAGAGGTATGACGACGGCCGGAGGAATCGAAGGGAGAAACCCGAACCAGACGATGTACGCCGGATTCCGACTTCAAAAATCCATAGGCATTGTCCCCGGAAATCAGGATAGAAGCACTCTTCATGCCAGCTTCATCTCCGTCCAGATAGTCCAGCAGTTCCACCTTGTAATTATGCCGTTCTGCCCAGCGGTGATACATCCGGTAGAGCATTTCTGCCCAGTCCTGTGCCTCTGTACCGCCGGCACCGGCGTGGAATGTCAGGATGGCATTGGAACTGTCATATTCGCCAGTCAGCAGAGAAGCCAGCTTCAGAGATTCCAGTTCCTTGACAAACTGATCTGCCTCTTCGTTCAACTCTGTGTTGGACTCTTCCTCGCCCTCTTCCATAGTCAGTTCAATCAGGGTAAGGATATCATCCAGCGTTTCTTCCATCTTGCGATATTTGTTAATACGGTTTTCCAGGCTCTTGGATTCCTGCAAAACCTTCTGGGAGTTATCCAGGTCGTCCCAGAATCCCGGCTCTGCCACCTGCTTTTGCAGTTCATCATAACGTGCCTGTGCCTTTTCGATGCCCAGTACCTCGTAGAGTTCTTTCAGATCTTTTCGGTAATCTGTCATTGTGACACGCAGTTCATCTAATAAAATCATATTCTTTCTCCTTTTTGATAATCCGGAACAGTGCTGTATTCTGCGCACCAATTCTGGCCTTGCGCCGCGTCTGTTCCCCCACAGCTGTTTGAGACAAATCTCAATGTGCTGATCAGATATCTGTAACCTGTCTGATCCATACTCTTTTTATTATACTACAAATTCGCGCTGGATGCAAATATTTTCTTTGGATATTGAAAAAAATTTTCCGATATGGTATAATAGATAGCATATGAGAAAAAATTGCATCCCATAACAGCGATTTTGACAGGGACTATGCCAACCCGAAAAAATGATGCACACACCGCTGTTATGCAGCCAGAAAAGAGGGAGAACCATGGGACTGCACACAGGAGACCCGTGCTTTGCATGCGGGAAAAAGATTATGGAAGATGATGATGTGGTAGTTTGCCCGGAATGTGGCACGCCTTATCACCGTTCTTGCTGGGAGAAAAACGGAAAATGTATAAACATCTGGCTTCACCGGGACGGAAAGACATGGGAACGTCCATCTGAACCGGAGCCGGAAGAAGAAACACCGGTACAAAAGCAAATCTGCCCCAGATGCGGTGCGGAAAATAATGCCGATGCAAAATTCTGCCCGAGCTGCGGCATGACTTTACAGGACACACCGCAGTCCTTCTGGCAAAAACCGCCGGAGGATCCGAATGCTTCTCAGAACACTCCCCAGCAGCGGGAAAGTGTATCTGAACGCTTTCGGCGCACAGCGGCAGAAATCAACGCTCTACAGGATTCCTACTGCGGCATGGATCCGGAATCCAAATTGGAAGAGGAACGCCTGGGAGATGTGGCAGATTTTGTACAGCAAAACACCATTTATTATCTGCCGAAATTCCAGCAGTTTCAAAAAAACGGCCGCCGGATTTCTCTCAATTTCCCTGCCTTTCTGTTTCCGCAGTATTTCTTTGCCTATCGAAAAATGTGGGGCGTGGCGCTGATATTGGTGGCAATTTTTGCACTGCTCAGCATTCCCCAGGAGCTGTGGGCGCTCCAGACCAGCCTCCCGGACTTCATTGCACTCTGGGGCAAGGGCGATTATGCAGTGCTGGCGCAAATGTATCCCCAGATGCAGCAGCAGCTTCAACACCTCTCTGATCGTCTCGACCAATATGAAAACATCATCTACAACGCTTCCATGATCTGCAATTACTTCGAGCTGTGCCTGAAAATATTCTTAGGCATCTTCGGCAACTTCTTCTATTTTCGCTTTGTCCTACGGCGTGTCCGCCAGATCAAATCGGAAAATCTGCCGGAAATCATGTACCGAGATCGGCTTCGCACGCGGGGCGGCACAAATGGATGGTTGATCTTAGCCATTTTCGCCGCAGAATATGTCCTGACTGCGCTGCTTCTTACAGTCCTGTTCCTGATTCTGTTCCTTTCCTAAACAGAAAAGTAGGCAGTACGGAAAACAGTTGCTTTTTTTCTTCTGGAAAAAACTTGACAAAAAGCAGACAATATGCTATAATGAAAGAACCAAATTGGTTCTTTCGAGGTGTAGCTCAGTTTGGTAGAGTGCTTGCTTTGGGAGCAAGATGCCGCAGGTTCGAGTCCTGTCACCTCGACCAATTGCAGAAGGCTGAATTACGAAAAAAGCTCGTAATTCAGCCTTTTTTCGTTACCTGGAGTGTTTTGCGAAAAACAGGTTTTTTCCTAAAATGGCAAGTAAATACGGGCAAATGGCAAGTAAAATGGCAAGTGGAAAACGGTCAGTTTGTGCCAGCTGTTGAAATTTTTGAAATAGGCAGTGTCATTTCTCCATAAATAAAACCTCCATCGCAGTGTCTTTTCTATGGCACACTGCTTTGGAGGTTTTATCGCATTTTTGAGTATCCGGGAGCTTTCATCAGTTGCTTGACTTGGTCGCTGACTTGATCGCTTTCTTGGTCGCTAACAGACATTGCTTCCTGTAATGTCATGAGAAAAGTGAGCCAGTCTTGATAAGGCAACACCGCACAATTGCCTCTTGGAGATTATTCGCCCTCTAATTCTGAATGTACGAGGAAATATACTGAAATGGTAGAACTTTGAAAAATGATCCTCAAAACCGGCTAACTTCTTTATTCGCAGTTGCACTTTGTTCCGACTGCAGGCAACTTTTCTATCGGAAAAAGGTCTTGACAAGGTACTGCAATTGTGGTAAAATGAGAACGAAAAGAAATAATGTAGTGGCAATGCAGTCACGCAATAAGAAAACCCCCAGAGGTCGCAACTCTGGGGGCTTTCGCCTTATCCCATACAAGAATCAGGCAAAATGTTGTGCTGTTGTCGGGCTACTTCCTGCTCAGCCACTTGTAGAAGAGATATAAAATTTCATCTGCTACAACAGAAATTAAGAGAGATATTATGTAATATAGCATTAAGCATACCACCTCTTTATTTGCAGTATAAAGTTTTTATAGTACGCTTAAAAAACTATTGATTATTTCTGCCTTTTTATGGTATACCATAAGAAGAACAGATCTACGAGTGGTTCAAGGATTTCAGCCGGAAAGACTCTTCAACATTGAATTTGCTCTGCCAGGCGTTTGCAGACGGCAATGCGGAAGAGGCACAGAAACAGTTTACCGCCTTTCTCAGGAAAACCATCAGCATTCGTGACACCTATGTAAAAGCTGCAAAGAAAGAGAATTTCTACCATGGGATTCTTCTCGGTCTGCTCTCCTACCGGGACGACTGGATCGTAAAGTCCAATGTGGAATCTGGTGATGGGTACAGTGATATTGTCATCAAGATTCCCGACGATGAAATCGGTATGATTATCGAGGTCAAGTACGGCGAAGATGCTGACATGGACAAGGGCTGTGCAGATGTGCTGGCACAGATCGAACGCATGAACTATTCTGCGATTCTAGAAGATGATGAGGTGCAGACGATTTATAAGTTTGGTGTGGCTTGTTATAAGAAAAGATGTAAGATCGTAAAGGCGTGAAGAAAAGATATTTGATAAGAATTTGAGGTGAAAATGATGGAAAGAAAACCGCTGCCAATTGGCATAGAGGATTTTAAAGAAGTAATCGATTCAGGGTATTATTTTGTAGATAAGACCCTCATGATAAAAGATTTGATTGTAAACAAGGTAAAGGTCGGACTTTTTACCAGACCAAGAAGATTCGGCAAGACTTTGAACATGAGCATGATTCAGCGATTCTTTGAGAAGACAGATGAAAGCAATGCGTATTTATTTGACGGTTTGAAAATTTCAGAGTTTCCCGAATGTATGCAGTATCAGGGGCAATCCCCTGTCATCAGCATTTCTCTGAAGAGTATGAAACAGGGAAGCTATAAAGATGCCTTTCATATGTTCAAAGTTTTGATTGCAAGAGAATATGACAGACACAAGGACATTCTTAAAAACGGCAAAATATCCGATTCAGAAAGAGATCTTTTTCACAGTATCCTAAATCAAAGAGCAGAGGATGCGTTTTATCTTGATTCTATAAAATTCTTATCGGACATAATGGTGAAATATTACAATAAGAACGTCATCATTTTGATCGATGAATACGATGTTCCGCTTGAAAACGCATTCCACCATGGATTTTATACGGATATGGTGAACCTGATTCGTTCTGTATTTGAATCAGCACTGAAAACCAACCCTTCCCTTGACCGTGCGTTTTTGACAGGCTGCCTGAGAGTTTCAAAGGAGAGTATTTTTACTGGACTGAACAATCTTCAGATTTTTTCAATCATGAGCACAAAATTTGATGACAGTTTCGGATTTACCCAAGAAGAAATCAACGTCATGCTTGAATGCTATGATTTAACAGACAAATCCTCAGATATTGCACATTGGTATGATGGCTACAAATTCAACGATGTTGATATTTATAACCCGTGGAGCGTTTTGAATTACCTGTCAGAGGCAGTTGAAAAAAGTTCTGCTCTATGCAAACCCTACTGGTCTAACACCAGTTCAAACGAAATCGTAAAGCGTCTGATCGAAGAATCCAACGACAGGACGAAAAATGCAATAGAAGAACTGATAAACGGCACGCCTGTCAGAGCACAGATTTATGAGGATATCACTTATGGAACGATAGATGTGAACAGCGAGTACATCTGGAGCTTTTTGCTTTTTACAGGATACCTAAAAGTGACCGCTTACGAAACCATCGGCGACGAGACCTATTATGAAATGGTAATCCCAAACACTGAGGTAAAGAGCATTTACAAAAACACCATTCGTGCCTGGTTTGAGAAGAAGATCAATGCAGACAACAGAACGGATATCATCGAATCCATTATTTACGGCGAACCAGAAAAACTGGAAAAGCAGCTGCGGCACTGGCTGCTTACTACGATCAGTTATCATGATGAGCAGGAAAGCTATTATCACGGCTTTGTGACAGGGCTTGTTTCGGGATTTGCAGATTATGAAGTGCTGTCTAATATCGAATCTGGTGAAAGCCGATTTGACCTGGTTGTGAAACAGCGTTCTGACGCTGAATATGCTGCAATATTGGAATTCAAGATTGCAAAGACATACAAAGAGATGTCTGCCAAATGTGATGAAGCTTTACGGCAGATCGAGGAGAAGAACTACATCGCAGGGCTGCAGGATGAGCTTTACCGAAATGTTTCGAAGTATGGTATCTGTTTCTGTAAGAAGCGATGCCAGGTGAAATTCGGCGGCGTAGATCGATTTGAATATTAAGGAAGTAGTGCATTATTATGCTGGTCAAATAATGCCTGAACCATGGGCATCATGGTATAAAGGATATTAAAGCGGTGTTTATGGAGGAAGCTGTATGATTATATCATGTAATAATATTCGTGAAATTGAAAATATCAATTTGCATGATGCGTATATTGAAAATGTAATCTATAATCATTCCAATAAGGTAATTAATGTTGAGTTAGAAAGTGAATGGGAAAAAACTGATTATGATTTGAGCTTTCATGAAGTGCTGTATTATGAAATGACTTGTTGCGATTTTTGGGGCTGCGGATATAATGTGATTTGCTGGTCAAAATTTGATACAACTGAAATTTTCGATAAGTTATTGAGAATCGACAGAATAGAAAAAGCAGAATCTAATTCTGAAAGTAATACGATAATGGATTTATCAGAATATATTGGAATAGATATATTGCTCAACTCCGGAGACCATCTAAAAATAATATGCAAATCAGTGATAATTAGCTAAAAATAGTTTTTATTCAGTAATATGGAAAGCTTAACGAGACTAAGACCAACACCTATGACGGTCTGAATCAGCTGATTGGCTTTACCGATGGCGAAAAGTCCGGATATACCTACTATACGCAGAATGCACATGGTGATGTGGTTAACCTGACAGATTCAACAGGTGCAATTACCAAGTCCTACACCTATAATGCATTCGGTGTGGAGAAGAATATCAGCGTCACAGTTACTTAGCCGACAGTACTGTTCTTGATTTGGTAGAAAAAGGTCAATTCAACAGAATCCGAAGTATGTCACTGAACGAAGGAGATTTGGAAAATTCACTTCGCACGCTGACACGCCTGCTATGCAAACATCATAATCAAGAGGTACAGACGATTTATAAATACGGTGTGGCTTGTTATAAGAAGAAATGTAAGATCGTAAAGGCGTGAGGAAGCATTCAGAGAGATTTATCAAGCCATTACAACCAAAAGCCAAAGGAGGCAGATTGACAGATATGCCAATTATGATTGAAAACATCAACGCCCAGACAATCACCCCGGCACTGGGAAAGAATCCACGACAGCTCTATGAGCATCAGGAAGAGGCAATCCGGAAGTTAGATGCCATGGACAAAAGAGGGTCATTCCGTACCCTGCTCGTTTTGCCCACAGGCGGCGGAAAAACGTTAACAGCCGCATACTGGCTGCTTCGGAATGCAGTAGACCAGAACAAAAAAATTCTCTGGCTTGCACACAGGCATCTGCTCCTGGAGCAGGCAGCAGAGGCTTTCGCCCGAAACGCCTATACTGATACAATGGTAAATCGCACGGTTTTCAATTACCGCATCATTTCCGGAATGCACGATAAGCCCGTACATATTCAGAAAACCGACCGTATTCTTATTGCCAGCAAGGACAGCATGATCCGCAGTCTGGATAAACTGAAAAACTGGCTGAATGGGGAAGAAATCTATCTGGTGATCGACGAGGCACATCACGCCGTGGCGAAATCCTACAAGAAAATTATCCAGTATGTTGCAGATCACACGAAATCCATGAAGTTGCTGGGACTCACGGCGACACCGTTCCGTACCTCGGAGGACGAGCAGGGTGCTTTAAAACAAGTCTTTACAGATGATATTGTGTACAAGACCGATCTGGACACCCTCATCAAAAAGGGCATTCTCGCAACGCCTACCTTCATTGACTGCAACACCAATATACAGTTTACAGAACATCTGGGAGTCCAGGCGTTGAAAAGCATTGAGAATCTGGATACGCTGCCGGAAAATATTGCAAATGACATTGCGGACAACAAAGAACGAAACCGCATCATTGTGGAGGAATACCTGCACAACTACGAGAAATACGGACAGACCATTGTATTTGCACTGAACAAAGTTCACGCCATCGCTTTGAACAAGCTCTTTAACGAGAAAGGAAAAGCATACGGCATCCGATCTGAGTTTATCATTTCCGAAGTACAGGATATGATAACAGGCATCACCATTTCCAATGCAGACAACGAACGTAAAATCGAAGCATACCGCAATGGAGAAATCCAGGTACTCATCAACGTCAATATCCTCACAGAGGGAACAGACCTGCCAAAGACCCATACGGTATTTCTGACACGCCCCACCGTTTCCACAACACTGATGACGCAGATGGTTGGAAGGGCACTTCGGGGTCTTAAAGCTGGCGGTACAAAGGAAGCATACATTGTCAGCTTTGTCGATGACTGGAACGATAAAATCGCATGGGTAAATCCAGAAACACTTACGGAGGCAGAGTATCACGAAAAAGAGACCCTTGCCGAGACCCAAAAGCAGCAGATCCGGCTGATTGCAATTTCAAAGATCGAAGAGTTCGCACGAATGGCAGATGCTGCCGTGGATACGTCCGCATTGGACAGCACGCCGGCAATCGAACTGATTCCTCTTGGTATGTATATGCTGTCCACGCTGGAATGCAATCATCAGATTCTGGTATACAACAGCACACAGAATGCCTACCAGAGCCTGATCCGTGACCTGCCCAATCTGATGGAGCATTACGGCATTGAAGGTGAAACCATTCCGGAAGAAACACTGGACGACATGACCGAGCATTGTTTCCAAAGCTACTTTGACGAAAACATGATTCCCTCCTGCAATCGGAACGACATCGAGCATCTGCTGAAGTTTTATGCACAAAAGGCTGTTGCACCTCTGTTTGTGACGATCGATGAAATGGAGCGAAAAAAGCTGGATGTTTCTGAAATCGCAAAGAAGATCTACGACGAAGATATGCGTAGAAGCGAAAAAAACGCCTATATTCAGAGCCTTTGGGCAGAAGAGGGCAGCCTGCTCCCCGTGTATTATACCAACCCGTACTTCTTTAAGAAGCTGATCGATCTGGAACTGGACAAGCTGGACGGAGACATTGAAATTGCAGCAGCAGAACCGCAGACAGAAGCGGAACTGCGAAATCTCGAACAGTTACCCCTACAGAAGATCATTGAACTGTATCCGAAAATTGGCTTGCAACTAAAGGAAGACGCTTTTGCTGCTGCAAGAAATGATGACGGCAGCTATGTATGTGCCGGCTGCGGTGAAGTATTTCCGACACGGCTCTTTTTGCAGGTAGATCATATTGTCCCCATGGCAAAAGGCGGTCTGAGTGTTCCGGATAATTTACAGGTACTTTGCAGAACCTGCAACCAGCGTAAGGGAGATCACTGATGTCACATACAGCATATTGGATCACGCCGGACGATGTTGCGGTATATCTGTTTCTCGAAAATACGTCTCACCAAAGAGAAAACGAGATCTTATGGGACTTGTTTGAAAATCACAAGGCACATATCCCGACAGAGTATAGCAGCACATATTTGCAGTTCAAGCAGAGCGTCATGAATCTGCTGAACATTTATGAACTGGATGCAGTTTCCTATGACGAAGCGGCACTGATCCTAATGGAAACAGAGCATACTTCGCTTTATTCCGAGGAAGAATCCGATTGCTTTGACGCTTATTTTAAGCTGATCTGGCTGCAATTGAGGTATTCCGGCATCGCATACCGGAAAGTGAAACTGAGAAAGCTGCTGCGGGATTTTGGCTACAAAAGAAGGTCGGAGAAACTGACAAGCCGCATACAGCAGGCAATCGACAAGCTGGAGCTGAAAACGTACCTGCGGGGATATGTGCCATGCAGCATTGATGCTATTTCGCTTGAGGATGTGATTGTGATTCGGTTGGGCTGTGATTGCTAATAAAAATTTAAGCCACTACATAATCGTTTATGCCGCAAAAGTCACTTGACAATGCGTATGACTGTGGTAGGCTAATTGCCGAGCAGAAGTGCTATTGTGCCATTTGCTCCTTCTGCCAAAAGCCACAGTCATCACAGCACTGGGAAAGAATCCACGACAGCTCTATGAGCATCAGGAAGAGGCAATCCGGA